>JANXWN010000064.1 GCA_025351125.1 Caulobacteraceae bacterium
CTTTTACCCTCGCCCGCCATATCGTACTTGCCGTCCTTAAAAAATTCGCTGGCGGCCACATCGAGCGCGAGGTGAAAATCCTTGCCGGGCCGATAACCGGCCGCCTCGCCGGCTTTGACAATCAAGGCCAGCGCCGCTTCGGCGCCGGCGAGATTAGGCGCAAAGCCGCCCTCGTCGCCGACATTGGTGTTGTGTCCCGCGGCTTTGAGCGCGCCTTTCAAGGCGTGAAAAATCTCGGCGCCCATTCGCAGGGCCTCGCTGAAGGACTCGGCGCCGGTGGGCAACACCATAAATTCCTGAATATCGATCGGGTTGTCGGCGTGCGCGCCTCCATTGATGATATTCATCATCGGCACAGGCAGAACCCGCGCGCCGACGCCACCAACATACTTGTAAAGCGGTAGGCCTGACGACTGCGCCGCCGCCTTGGCGGTCGCGAGGCTGACGCCCAAAATCGCGTTGGCGCCCAGCCGGCTCTTGTTGTCCGTTCCGTCCAATTCGATCAGGAGGGAATCGATGCGCCGTTGATCCTCCGCCTCCGCCCCCCCGAGCGCGTCATAAATATCGCCGTTGACCGCGGCGACGGCGCCGAGCACGCCCTTGCCGCCAAAGCGACTGTTGTCGCCGTCCCGGCGCTCGACCGCCTCGTGCGCCCCGGTCGAAGCCCCCGACGGGACAGCGGCGCGGCCAAAAGCGCCGTCTTCGAGCGTCACGTCGACTTCGATTGTGGGATTGCCGCGGCTGTCAAGGATTTCACGGGCGACAATATCGACGATCTCGGTCATGGCGGGCTCTGGCTTGAATGATTTTAAGCGGCGACGCTTAGCCCACGCGCCGTAACAAGGAAACCGTCGCTTGCCGTGCCCGGGGCAAGTCTGCCATGCACTGCCGCTGTTATTGTCGGGAGAACGCCATGCTGTTGATTGAGAAAAACGACCATATCGCGGTCGTGACCCTGAACCGTCCCGAGGCGATGAACGCCCTGTCGAAAGCCCTACGCTCCGCTTTGTATCAAGCGATGGTCGAACTGGACGCCGATCCAGAAACGAGCGTTATCGTACTGACCGGCGCCGGACGCGCTTTTACCGCCGGATTGGACCTGAAGGAATTGGGTCGTGACCCCCTCGGCATGGGGGCGGCTAACGCCACTGACGCGAAAGAAAATCCGGTCCTGGCCATCCAGACCTGTCGCAAACCCGTCATCGGCGCCATAAACGGTGCCGCGATCACCGGCGGATTCGAGGTGGCGCTGGCGTGTGATGTGTTGATTGCGTCGACCAACGCTCGCTTCGCCGATACCCATGCGCGGGTGGGCATTATGCCCGGCTGGGGCCTGTCGCAACGCCTGTCGCGCACCATCGGTGTTTACCGCGCCAAAACCCTGTCGCTCACGGGCAATTTCCTCGATGCGCAAACAGCTTATGAGTGGGGGCTAGTCAGTCAGGTCGTCGAACCTGACGCGCTGATGCCGACGGCGCTGAAACTCGCCGCGGACATGGCCTCAATACCGGCGGAGACTCTGAGCATCTACAAGGCGATCATTGATGGTGGCTATGACGTGGCGTTTGGCGAAAGCCTTGAGCTCGAGCATAAAGTCTCCAGTTCGCACAACGCCGCTGTGACGCCGGAAATGGTTGAGGCCCGCCGCGCGGCTATTCAAGCGCGAGGTCGGACGCAGTAGATTTTGAAGAGACGATATCCGGGGCCGACGGCGGTAGCGTTCGCCTTAGCGCCCCTCAAACACCGCCAGGCGCTTTTCCATGAAGGCCAACATGCCTTCGCGCGCATCCCGCGATTTTAGAAGCGGCAGAAGTTGCAAAAAGACGTGGTGCACATGATCGTCGAAGGTTTCGTTGAGGCCCATCCGCATCATGCGCTTGGCGGCTTGCACGGCCAGCGGCGCGTTAGAGGCGATCTCCAGCGCAAGTCCGCGGGCCACCTCGGCCAATTGGTCTGGCTCGACCACCTGCGAGACCAAACCTAAATCGAGGCACTGCTCGGCGGTCAGAGTACGGCCGGTAAAGATCAGTTCGGCTGCCTTCGACCAACCGATCAGGCGCGGCAGGAACCAAGTGCCGCCTGACTCGGGCACGATGCCGCGCTTGGTGAAGGCGGCGGCCATCTTCGCGCCGCGCGCCATGATACGCACGTCGCAGCCGAGGGCCGTGTCCATGCCGTATCCCGCGGCCGAGCCGTTGAGCGCGCAAATGGTCGGCGTTCCCATGTTGAACAGCACGGTCGGCGGGGTATTGCGAAGATCCAGATTTGTGGCGTTTTCCGTGCCGGACGTGATGCCGCCGCCGGGCGGTGAGACGCTCTTGGTGACTTCTGCAAGATTTAGTCCGGCGCAAAAAGCGCGTCCGTTTCCGGTGAG
>JANXWN010000075.1 GCA_025351125.1 Caulobacteraceae bacterium
GACGCGCTGGCCACGACGGCCAACGGCCGCGTCGCACGGATCTCGCGTCACCAACGGTCGCTTCAAAGGCGGCTACATCACCCGCCGCCATGGTGCGCCGCAAGCCAGCGTCCACGCGATCCAGATGGAGCTGGCGTGCCGCGGATACATGGTCGAACCGCGCGAACCGCCGACGCCATCGACTTGGCCGCCGCCATTCGACGCCGACTTCGCCGCGCCGATGATCGCTACTTTGCGGGACATCCTAGGCGTCTGCTTGAATTTCGGAGCGCGGACGTCCTCGTCCACAAATCGCGCGGAGCGCGATTGTCCCTCCACACGCGCCGATAGTGCGGACGAAGACGTCCGCGCTCCCGATTAAAGAAAGACTTCACCATGACCCGCATCGACAACAGCCGCGTCATCCGCAGTCCACGCGGGGGCGCCCTCAGCGCCAAGTCGTGGCTGACCGAGGCGCCGCTGCGCATGTTGATGAACAATCTCGATCCCGACGTCGCCGAACGGCCCGAAGAATTGGTGGTTTATGGCGGCATCGGACGGGCCGCGCGCGATTGGGAAAGTTTCGACCAGATCGTGGCGACGCTGCGCCGGTTGGAAGACAACGAAACCTTGCTGATCCAATCGGGTAAGCCGGTTGGCGTCTTTCGCACTCACCCGGACGCTCCGCGCGTGCTGATCGCCAACTCCAACCTGGTCCCGCGCTGGGCCACGTGGGAGCATTTCAACGCGCTCGATCGTAAGGGTCTGGCGATGTACGGCCAGATGACCGCCGGATCATGGATCTACATCGGCGCTCAGGGCATCGTTCAAGGAACCTTCGAAACCTTCGCCGAAATGGGTCGCCAACACTATGGCGGCGAGCTTGCCGGGCGTTGGATTTTGACCGGCGGCCTGGGCGGGATGGGCGGGGCGCAGCCCTTGGCGGCGGTGATGGCCGGCGCGTCGTGCCTAGCCGTGGAATGTCGCGCCTCCAGCATCGAAATGCGTTTGCGCACCGGCTATCTCGACGTGATGAGCCAGGACCTCGACGAAGCCCTCGCCTTGATCGAACAATCCTGCGCCGAAAAAAAACCGCTGTCGGTCGGCCTGCTGGGCAACGCCGCCGAGATATTTCCCGAATTGCTGCGGCGCGGCGTTCGTCCCGACGTCGTCACCGATCAGACCTCGGCGCACGATCCGATCAACGGCTATTTGCCGCGCGGCTGGAGCGTCGAAGAGTGGACAGCCAAACGTCAAAGCGACCCCGCCGCGGTCGAAAAGGCGGCGCGCGCTTCGATGAACGAGCAGGTCCGCGCCATGCTGGGCTTCCATCGCGCCGGCGTGCCCACCGTCGATTACGGCAATAACATCCGCCAGATGGCCAAGGAGGAAGGCTTGGCCGACGCGTTCGATTTCCCCGGCTTCGTGCCGGCCTACATTCGCCCGCTGTTTTGCCGCGGCGTCGGCCCGTTTCGCTGGGCCGCTCTGTCCGGCGACCCCGAGGACATCTACAAAACCGACGCCAAGGTGCGCGAACTGATGCCTCACGACGCCCATTTGCATCACTGGCTGGACATGGCGCGCGAGAAGATCAAATTTCAGGGTCTGCCGGCGCGCATTTGCTGGGTCGGCCTGGGCGACCGCCACCGGCTCGGCCTCGCCTTCAACCAGATGGTGGCCAGCGGCGAATTGTCCGCCCCCGTCGTGATCGGTCGCGACCACCTCGACAGCGGTTCGGTCGCCTCGCCCAACCGCGAAACCGAAGCGATGCGAGACGGCTCCGACGCCGTGTCCGACTGGCCCTTGCTCAACGCCCTGCTCAATTGCGCCGGCGGCGCGACATGGGTCTCGCTGCATCACGGCGGCGGAGTCGGCATGGGCTTTTCGCAGCACGCCGGCATGGTCATCGTCGCCGACGGCACCGACGCGGCGGCCCAGCGCATCGCGCGCGTGCTGTGGAACGATCCCGCCAGCGGCGTCATGCGCCATGCCGACGCCGGCTACGACATCGCCCTGGATTGCGCCCGCGAGCACGATCTCAATCTGCCGGGTATTTTGGCTCGGACCGGCGCGGGAGGAAAAACGCCCTAGGGGTTCGAAGCTGACACTCGGTATCTCGCGGATATCCCGAATGGCGAACGACTTTAGGCGCCCCGATGCCAGTTAGCGGACGTTACGAAAGGCAGAGGAGGGTGGGGAGCGGAAATTCGATCAATGCCAGCCGCGCACGCCAAAAAGAAAACGCCAACACCGATAAGGGTCTTACCCGGTACGCAGTGTCAGGGTCAGTCCACTAAAACGTCCAGCTCGCCGGGGTCGGATAGGGTTCGCGTCGCAAAAGCCGCGCCAGACCCAGGGCGCAGCGCACGATGAACCAGATCACCACGACGGGGAGCAAGACGAAACCGATCAGCAGAACGCACAGCACCGCCGCGGCGGAAAAGTATAACAGTCCGATCCAAAACGTGCGGATTTGGAAGGTGTAATGGCTTTTCAGCCAGTCCGGCGCAGTGTCGCGGGCGACGTAGGCCAGGACCAGGCCGACGATGTGGGTTACCCCGAACGGGATTAGGTAGAGGATGTAGATGGCCAAAGCCATCATCCGCTCGTCGTCCGACGTCATTAACGGCGGCGGCGGCGGCGGAGCGGGCGGCGGCAGGGCGGCGGGTTCGGGGCTGGGACTATCGCTCATCGGACGGCTATCCTCTTTTCGACAGTCTATCCCTTGACGGCGACGATCTCCACCCCCGCGGCGGCGGCGTGCGGCGCGAGGGCGAGCGGTTTTTCCACCCGAACGCGGGCGCGGGTCACGCGCGGTTCGGCGATGCACGCCTGAGCCAGGCGCATGGCGAAGGTTTCCACCAAGCCAATATGGCCGACGGCGATGATCGCCTGGGCGTGTTTGACGATACGCTCATAGTTCACGGTGTGGGTGATCTCTGGCCATTCGCCCACCTCGACCGCCAACTCGACATCGACGATCAACGGTTGCTTGCGGCCTTTTTCGTGCGCGTAGAGGCCAATTTCCGCATCCAGCGTCAGGCCGCGTACGAATACGGTGGTGGCGGCGATGCGGGCCTCGCTCGTCGGGACGGTCATGGGATGACGACGTCCGGCGTGCGCCACGCCAAGTGTTGCCCGGCGTCCACCGCGATCATCTGCCCGGTGACGGACGACGCGGAAATTAAGTACTTCAGAGCCTCGCCGATTTCCCGCGGCTCGACCGCGTGCGCCAAGGGCACGCCGGCGGCTTCGGCGGTAAAGACATCCGGCGATTGATGGATCGAAGCGAGCGTCGGGCCGGGGCCGATCGCGTTGACCCGAATGCGCGGGGCCAACGCCTGGGCCATGGTGCGCGTCGCCGTCCACAAGGCGGATTTACTGATGGTGTAGCTGAAGAACCGCGGATTGAGCCGCCAGACGCGTTGATCGATGATGTTGACGATCAGCCCCATGGCCGGCGCCGGCAGGGCGGCGGCGAAGGCCTGCGCCAGCAGAACCGGCGCGCGAAGATTGGTCATCAGCGTCGCATCCCAACGCGCCGCGTCGAGCGTTTCGATCGCGTCGTCCTCGAACAGGGAGGCGCAGTTGACGAGCAGGGTCGGGGGGGACGGCGCGTCGGCGATCAGCTTGGCGCACGTTGCCGGATCGCACAGGTCGCCCGCCGCGACGCGCGCCTCGCGGCCTTGCGCCCGCACCTGCTCGGCGGTGACGCTCGCGTCGTCGACGGATCGACCGTGGGCGATAACATCGAAGCCGGCCTGCGCGGCGCT
This sequence comes from Caulobacteraceae bacterium, assembly GCA_025351125.1. Classification (GTDB taxonomy): domain Bacteria; phylum Pseudomonadota; class Alphaproteobacteria; order Caulobacterales; family Caulobacteraceae; genus Acaudatibacter. The sequence continues at coordinate 3,753 of JANXWN010000075.1, forward strand.
GATCGCCAACACTTGACCGAGCCGACGCGACGCGCCGGTAATCAGGGCCCAGCCCGGGCCGGTCACGGCGCCGCGGGTCTCGATCTTAATCGAAGCGACCGAACTCGATCTTGTTGATCACGGCCAGAGCGGCGATAAACAACAAGATTACGGCGATGGCGATCATGGGTTTGCTAAAGCTCCGTCGGCGCGTTCACGCCGTGGTGAACGATGATCGGGCTTTAGCGCCGGCGAGCCGTCTTCGCAAGCATCGACTCCCGGCAAGCCATCCCCTAATGAACAGCGTTCACTCATCGTCGGGCGTTAGGCGCCGGCAGTCACATTAGGGAGACCCGCATGCGCGAGTACATGAAATTTTATATCGACGGGGCCTGGGTCGATCCGACGACGCCCAAAAGCTTGGACGTGATCAATCCGGCGAGCGAAGAAGTCTGCGGTCACATCTCGGCCGGTTCGACCGCCGACGTCGATAAAGCAGTGAAAGCCGCCCAAAAAGCCTTTGCCACCTATTCTTTGACCAGCCGCGAAGAGCGCATCGATCTGCTTGAGCGGATTCAGGCCGAATATCAAAAGCGTTTCGGCGACGTGGCCGGCGCGATTACCGAGGAAATGGGCGCCCCCGCCAGCTTGGCGCAACGCGCGCAGGCCCCGATTGGCATTGGCCATATCGCCACCGGCATCGCGGTGCTGAAGGCCTTCCAATTCGAGGAAGATCGCGGCACGACCCGCATCGTCAAGGAACCTATCGGCGTGTGCGGCATGATCACGCCATGGAATTGGCCGATCAATCAGATCGCCTGCAAAGTCATCCCCGCCTTGGCGACCGGCTGCACCATGGTG
>JANXWN010000137.1 GCA_025351125.1 Caulobacteraceae bacterium
TGATTTTCATCGCCTTGGCCGCGCCTTCGGCCAAGGCGCGGTCGCGCAGCAGGATCGACGCGCAGCCTTCCGGCGTGATCACCGCATAGATGGCGTGTTCCATCATCAACACCTTATTGGCGGCGGCGATGCCGATAGCGCCGCCGCTCATACCCTCGCCGGTCACGATGGCGATCATCGGTACGCCAAGGGTCAGGCAGCGTTCGATGCCGCGCGCGATCGCCTCGCCGACGCCGCGTTCCTCGCTATCCATTCCCGGATAGGCCCCGCTGGTGTCAATGAACGATAAGACCGGCAGGTTGAACCGCTCGGCCAAATCCATCAACCGCACGGCCTTGCGGTAGCCCTCCGGCCTGGCCATGCCGAAATTATGCTTCAGCCGCGTCGTGGTATCGTGGCCCTTTTCCTGGCCGATAATCATCACCGGCTCGCCGCGAAACCGGCCCAATCCGCCGATTAGCGCCTGATCGTCGGAAAATTTGCGGTCGCCTTGCAATTCGACGAACTCGTCAATCAGGCCGCCCACGAAATCCAGGAAATGTGGACGCTCCGGATGGCGTGCGATCTGTGTTTTTTGCCAGGCGTCCAGATGGGCGTAGGTCTGCGCGCGTTCTTCGGCCAAGCGGGCGCGCAAGGCGGTGACTTCGGCGTCGAAAGCGCCGCGACCGCTAGCCTGCGACAAGGTGGAAAGCTCTTCGATCTTGCCTTCGAGCTCCGCGATAGGTCGCTCGAAGTCCAGGTAATGTCTTGCCATGAATCGCTTTGTAGTGCCGCCTTGGAACGGCGCGCACACTAGGCGGGCTGGGCTTGGAACTCAATCATCGGCCTTGCGCGCCAAGGGATGTTTCGTCTGCATGACCTCGCGCAAGCGTTCCTGGGCGACGTGGGTGTAGATTTGCGTGGTGGAGATGTCGGTATGGCCGAGCAAGGTTTGCACCACTCGCAGATCCGCGCCCCCATCCAGCAAATGCGTCGCGAAAGCGTGGCGTAGGACATGTGGGCTGACTTTCGCCGGATCAATTTTGGCCCCTATGGCGGCCTCGTCAAGCAATTGGCCCAGACGGCGCGGCGTTAGACGTCCCGCGCGGCCGCGCGACGGAAACAACCAAGGGCTGTCCTTAACGCCCTTGGCGAGAAAGCGCCGGCGCACGGGCAGATAGGCGGTGACCGAAGCCCGCGCCGTGGCGTTCAGAGGGGCAAGGCGCTCTTTGCCCCCTTTACCCCGGACCATCAAATAGGCCGGGTCGCGCGCCAAGGCGGCCAGAGGCAAGGCCAGCAGTTCCGAGACCCGCAAACCTGACGCATAAAGCACTTCGAGCATGGCCGCGAGGCGCAAGCCCGCGGCGGTGTCGCGCCGCGTCGCGCTATCAATCAGTCGAGCGACCTCTTCGCGCGTCAGGATCTTTGGCAGGGGGCGGCCCTGTTTGGGCGCATCGATCCGTCGGGAAGGATCGTCAGCTCGCCAACCTTCACCTAAAACGAAACGATAAAATTGGCGCACCGCGGACCTTCGCCGCGCCGCCGTTGCCGCTGACAGGGCCTGCGCTCCAAGATGGGCGAAATAGGCCTCCAAGTCGTCGGTGTCCGCGTCGGCGAGACCGCGCCCCCGGATCGCCAAAAATCCGCCGGCGTCAGCGAGGTCGCGACCATACGCGATCAGCGTGTTGGCTGCGCCGGCGCGTTCCGCGGCCATCATCTCCAGAAAGGCTTCCGTCCAGTCGGCGCCGGCCATGTTCCAGTCCTCGCGACCACAACCTTGGCGCTGCGCCGCGGCATCGTGTAAAGAGGCGGTCTGGTCATGACTGCCCCCAATCCTCCTGTTCGTAAGACAATCGCCCTTGTCGGCCTGATGGGCGTGGGCAAGAGCAGTATCGGACGCCGCTTGGCGTCGGCGCTGCATATGCCGTTTCGCGACGCTGACCTGGAGATCGAAATCGCCGCCGGCCAAAGCATTGCCGACATCTTCACCCAGTTCGGCGAGCCGTTCTTTCGTGACGGCGAGCGCCGGGTGATCGCGCGTCTGTTGGACGAAACGCCGCACGTCCTGGCGACCGGTGGCGGAGCGTTTATGGATGAGAACACGCGGCGCCTGATCCGCGAAAAGGCTATTTCCGTTTGGTTGAAGGGCGATTTGACTGTGTTGGCCGGTCGCGTCGGCAGGCGCGACGTCCGCCCCTTGACCAGCGGCAAGGATCCGCTGGCGGTCCTGCAGGCCCAAGCGAAAGTTCGCTATCCGCAGTTCGCCGCGGCGGATATCGTCGTCGAGACGGGCGATACCACGCATCAAATCACGGTTGAGGCCGTTCTGATCGCTTTGAAGAGCCGCCTGAAAGAAACCGCATGACCATCGTCATTCCCGTCCGGGCGGCGAGCCATCCCTACGACGTGGCTATTGGGGACGGGTTAATCGATGATTGCGCGACCTGGATCATGCCCTGGCTCAAACGGCCGCAGGTGACCGTTGTGATGGATCAAACAGTGGCCGACATGCAAGGTCCGCGCTTGCTGCAAAACCTGGCGAATGGCGGGATATCAAGCCGCCTCATCATTGTTCCGCCGGGTGAGGCGAGCAAGAGTTTCGCCGGCTTGAGCGATTTGAGCGACCAACTGCTGGCGCTGCAGCTGGAGCGGTCCGATGTGCTGATCGCATTCGGCGGCGGGGTGGTGGGCGATCTCGCCGGCTTCGCGGCGGCGATCTATAAGCGCGGCATCGATTTCATCCAAATGCCGACGACGCTGCTGGCGCAGGTGGATTCGTCGGTCGGTGGCAAGACCGCGATCGATACGCCGCGTGGCAAGAATTTGATTGGGGCTTTTCACCAGCCCCGGCTGGTGTTGGCCGACTTGACCGTCCTGAACACCTTGCCCGATCGTGAAATGGTCTGCGGCTACGCCGAGGTGATCAAATACGGCCTGCTCGGCGATCGAGCTTTTTTTGACTGGCTTGAGGCCAACGGCGCTAAGGTTTTGTCCCGAGACCCCGACGCCCTGGCCTACGCCGTCCGGCGCTGCGTCGAAATGAAGGCTGCGATCGTGGAGGTCGACGAGCGTGACTCCGCCGGACGTGCGTTACTCAATCTCGGTCACACCTTCGGCCACGCCGTCGAGGCCGAAACGGACTTTGGAGAGGGCTTAAAACACGGCGAGGCGGTGGGACTGGGATGTGCCTTGGCATTCCGCTTTTCGCAACGGCTGGGCTATTGTTCCGGACAAGACGCGGAGCGCTCCGCCCGCGCCATCGCCGCCGCCGGACTGCCAACCCGGCTGAGCGAGATCGACGGCGGCCCGTTCGCGGCGGACGCCTTGATCCGCCACATGGCGCAGGACAAAAAAGCTTCGGGAGGGGCTCTGACGTTTGTTTTGACCCGGGCCATCGGCGAGGCCTTCGTCGCCCATGGCGTCGATCCGGGCCGGTTGCGCGCTTTTCTGCTTGAAGAGGGGGCTGTGCAATGATCACCGCCCTTGCCGCGGGACTGCTTATTATCCTGCCATTGCTGATTGTTTCGGCGGTGTTCTCGGCCGCCGAAACAGCGCTAACCCGCGCCAGTCGCGGACGGATGCATCAGCTGGAGCGCGAAGGTGATAAAGGCGCCCGTCGCGTCAATCGCTTGCTCGGCGATCAGGAAATGATGATCGGTGCAGTGCTGATCGGCTATAACGTCCTCAATATTTTGAGCTCGGTGCTGGCGACCGAGGTGATCACCCGGCTCGTGCCGGGCGGCTGGGGCGTCGCGATCGCGACGGCGGTGATGACCGTTTTGGTCGTGGTATTCGTCGAAGTTCTACCCAAGACCCTCGCCATTGTTCGCGCTGACGACATGGCCCGATCGCTGTCGGCGCCGATGCTGCTGACCGTGCGTCTTCTCGGGCCGGTGATTTATGCGATCCAGTGGATTGTGCGCCATACGCTCCGGCTGTTCGGCGTCGACCTGGATATGAATACCGATGTCCTTGCTGCGCACGAGGAAATTCGCGGCGCGGTGAACTATCACCATTCCGAAGGCGCCGTGGAAAGTCGCGATCGCCGCATGTTGGGGGGCGTGCTGGATCTGTCGGACATGGACGTCAGCGAGATCATGGTTCATCGCAAGTCGATCTCCACCATCGACGCCGACCTGCCTTCGCGCGAATTGGTCGCCAAGGTGTTGGAGGCCGAACACACCCGATTGCCGCTGTGGCGGGGGGATTCGGAAAACATCATCGGGATTTTGCACGCCCGGGACCTATTGAAAGCCTTAGCTGTCAAACAAGGTGCGTTGGACAATTTGGATATTAGCGCCATCGTGCGTGAGCCCTGGTTTATTCCCGACACCACCAACCTCAAGGACCAGCTCAACGCCTTCCTGAAACGCCGCGCGCATTTCGCCCTGGTGGTGGATGAGTACGGAGCCCTGCAGGGGCTGGTGACCCTGGAGGACATTCTCGAAGAAATCGTCGGCGAGATCGACGACGAACACGACGAAGCGGTGCTGGGCGTGCGACGACAAGCCGACGGCTCGGTGCACGTTGACGGAGAGGTGACGGTGCGCGACCTCAACCGCGCCATGGATTGGGACCTGCCCGACGATCAGGCCGTGACCATCGCCGGCTTGGTGATCCACGAAGCGCGGGCGATCCCGGAACCGGGACAAAAATTCCTATTTCATCGCCACCAATTTCAAATTCTGCGCCGCGTCCGAAATCAAGTGACCGCCCTGCGGGTGAGTGCGCCGTTGCGGTTCGAAGACGAGCATTAGGGCGCCGCCGGGGCGACCCGCCGATCACCCGCCAGCCAATCCCCTTAGCGCCGCATTGGCGATGGTGAGCTTGGCGAAGGACCAGCCGCCGGGGGCGGACTCGATTTCCTCGATGGTGCGGCGGGCGGCTTCCACAGGGTCGGGTTGGGCGGCGGCCCAGGCGGCGACGTGGGCCGCGGCGCGTTCCGCGGGATCGGCGCCGGGCGCGCCGGCGTTAGCCATGACCGCGCTTGTCAACGCCGCTTGCTCGGCGCGCATGTCTTCGATCAAGCGGCGCACCGCCAAACCCTCATACGCGTCGCCGATCGGTCGAGATGCGGCGGCGGCGCGTAGGCGGTCAAAATTGAACAGGCCGCCGACACGGTGATAGACGAAGGCGGCCGGCGCGAGGGGCCAATCCTGCGCCTTGGCGAGATCCGTCAAGACGGTAGCCGAGGTAAGAGGCCGCATAAGCGCCACGGAATGCGCTAAGGCTTTGGGCGCGCCGGCTTTGGTCCACGCTTCGGCCCGCCGAACGGCGGATTTCCGCTCAAAGGGCGACAGCACGGCGGGAACCAGTTTTTTCAAGGCGTCGGTCGCCGGCCGATAGGCTTCGACCAAGGCGCGAACGCCGGCAGGCTCGCGCTTAACAAGGCGTGCGAACCCGTAGGTTTGGCTCCGTAATACCGTGACCAACTCGCGATATAGCGCCGTTTGACCGGCGGCGGGCGCCCTGCCGTCCAGGCGATCGACGCGGGACCAGGCCTCCTCGAACCGCAAGACCTGCCGCGCCGCCTCAAAGGCGGTCGTTAGAACCCCGGTGTCGCAGGCGGCGACCGCGCGAAGGCGCCTTGGGAAGGTCGGCCCGCAAAGATTGATCATCTCATTGCCGATTACCGTGGCGATGATCTCGCGACGGAGCCGATGGCGACCCATCTCCTCCTCAAACGCGCCCAGCGCCTTGGGGAAATAACCGCGCAAGATCGCGTGAAAGGCTGGATCGTCTGGAGCGTCGGACGCGATCAGATCAGCGAACAGGTCGATCTTACCGTAGGCCAAAAGTACCGACAGTTCAGGACGCGTCAGGCCTTTACCGGATTGAGCCCGCGCCAGGATCGTGGCGCCGTTCGGCAATCCCTCTAACGCCCGATCCAGCCGACCACGTCGTTCGAGATCCAGCATATAGCGGCCTTGCGCTCCCAGTTCAGCGACGCCGTCGGCCTCCAACAAGGACAAGGCCAAGGTCTGATCATAATTGTGCGACAAGACTTTTTCCGCGATATCGGCGGTCATCGACGCCAATAGCGGATTGCGGTCTTGCACGGCCAGGAGGCCAGAACGTTCCGCCATACCGGTCAATATCTTGATGTTGACCTCGTGATCGGAGGTGTCGACTCCGGCCGAGTTGTCGATAGCGTCGGTGTCGATCCGCCCGCCGGCCAGGGCGAATTCGATCCGCCCGGCCTGGGTGAAGCCGAGGTTCGCGCCCTCGCCCACCACCTTGCAGCGTAGATCGACGCCATTGATACGCACCGCGTCGTTAGCCTTGTCGCCGACCTGCAGGTGGGTTTCGCCGGCGCCCTTCACATAACAGCCAATGCCGCCCAGATAGAGCAGGTCGGCGCGAGATTTCAGGACGGCGATGATCAAGTCGGTCGGGGCCAGAGTATCGTCGGTGATCTCCAACATGGCCTTCATCGCCTCGCTGATCGGCACCGATTTGAGGGCGCGCGACCAGACTCCGCCGCCGTCGGACAACAGCGTTTTGTCGTAATCATCCCATGACGACCGCGGCAGATCGAACAAGCGTTTTCGTTCGGCCCAACTTGCCGATGCATCGGGGACGGGATCGATAAACACGTGTCGGTGGTCAAACGCCGCCCGCAAGCGGATCGTTTTGGACAGCAGCATGCCGTTACCGAACACGTCGCCGGACATGTCGCCCACGCCCACGACGGTAATCGCGTCGCGCTCAACGTCCTTTCCCAATTCGCGGAAGTGACGTTTGACCGATTCCCACGCCCCACGTGCGGTGATCGCCATAGCCTTGTGGTCGTATCCGGCCGAGCCACCGGAGGCAAAAGCGTCGCCCAGCCAAAAGCCATAGTCCGCCGCCACGCCGTTGGCGATGTCGGAAAACGTCGCCGTTCCCTTGTCGGCGGCGACCACCAAATAGGGGTCTTCGCCGTCATAGTTGACGACGCCGGCGGGATGAACGATCGCGCCCTCGGCGTTTATATTGTCGGTCAGATCGAGAAGGCCGGTCAAAAAGGTTTTGTAAGCGCTGACCGCTTCGGCGCGTACGGCCTCCGGTGATCCGCTTCGGGGCAGATTTTTGGGATAAAATCCCCCCTTGGAACCGACCGGAACGATGACGGCGTTTTTAACTTGTTGCGCCTTGACCAGGCCCAAGACTTCGGTGCGG
>JANXWN010000176.1 GCA_025351125.1 Caulobacteraceae bacterium
GACGTTTTTCGTCATTGGCGAAAACATGCAGGCCAAGCCCGGACTTGTGGCGCGCGAGGTCCGCGAAGGCCATTTGGTCGGCAATCATACCTGGACTCACCCCAATATCAGCGTGACGCCGCTTATCCAGACTGATCTGGAGATCAATACCACGCAACGTCTGTTTGAGGTGGTGACCGGGCGTTCCATGCGGTTCTTTCGCCCGCCGTATTTCGGCGACGCCGAGCCGTCGACGCCCGACGAGGTTGAGCCGTTAAAAGTCGCGCAAAGCTTCGGCTATCTCATTGCCGGTCTGCGTGTTGATACCGACGACTGGCAAAAACCGTCGCCCGAGCTGATCATCAAACAAACCATGGCGCGGCTCGCGGTGACGGGCGAAAAGTCCGGACAAGTGGTTTTGCTGCATGACGCCGGCGGCGATCGGAGCCGAACGGTCGCCGCTTTGCCCGGCTTGATCGACGCTTTGAGGGCGGGCGGCTATAAACTCGTGACGCTGGATCAACTGGCGGGCATGAGTCGCGTCGATGCCATGCCGATAACGTCGCGCACCTCAATCGAGTTGTGGGTCGATCGCCTGGGCTTTGGCATTTTCCGGTATTTGAACTTGGCGATGCAGGGGTTGTTTCTGGTCGCCATCGTTTTGGGCGTGTTGCGTCTCGCTTTTTTGGCGGTGCTGGCGCTTTGGCATCGCCTGCGCGCGCCGTCTCGCGAACCGGCCATGTTGGACGCCGCGACCGGCCCGTTCATCAGCGTCCTGATCCCCTGTTTTAACGAAGAAAAGGTCATCGTTGCGTCGGTGGAACGCATTTTAGGCTCGCAGTGGCCGCACCTCGAAGTGTTGGTGCTGGACGACGGGTCGAAGGATGGCACTTCGGCCGTGGTGAAAGCGGCCTTCGGCGAAAACCCCCGCGTCAGACTCATGACGTTTGAAAATGGCGGTAAGGCGCGGGCGCTTAATCGCGGCCTCGCTCAAACGCAAGGGGACATTATCGTGGCTTTGGATGCCGATACGCTATTTCCCCCAGACACCTTGCCCAAACTGGCGCGTTGGTTCGTCAATCCCAAGGTTGGGGCGGTGGCGGGCAACGCTATCGTTGGCAATCGGCTCAATTTGATCACCCGCTGGCAGGCGCTGGAATACGTTACGGCGCAGAATCTCGAGCGCCGCGCTCTGGCGGCTCTGGGCGCCGTGACGGTGGTTCCAGGGGCCGTGGGCGCGTGGCGCCGCATCGCCTTGACAGAGCTGGGCGGCTATCCCGCCGATACCTTGGCTGAGGATCAGGACCTGACGCTGGCTTTTCAACGCGCCGGCTGGCGGGTCGAATTCGACTCCTCGGCGCGCGCCTATACAGAGGCCCCAGACACAGTGAAGGGCTTGCTCAATCAGCGCTTCCGTTGGTCGTTCGGCACGCTGCAATGCCTGTGGAAGCATCGCGCGGGCTTGTTTAACGCCGAACGTCCCGTTCTCGGCTTTATCGCCTTGCCGCAAATTTGGCTGTTTCAGATCTTCCTGACGGTCGCCGCTCCCCTGGTTGATTTGGCGATTTTTTCCAGTCTGGGTTGGGCGCTCTACGCCCGTGCTTATCACCCTGTGGAATGGTCGCCCGACGACAGCATTCGCTCGATCTTCTATTGGGCGGCGTTCATCTTTCTGGACCTTTCGGCCGGGGCTTTGGGCATGGCGTTGGAGCGCAGGGCGCCGTGGCGCGATCTAATTTGGCTACCGGTGCAGCGCTTCGGCTATCGCCAATTGATGTATTATGTCGTTGTCAAATCGGTGATCAGCGCCATTCGCGGCTATCGCGTCGGCTGGGGCAAGCTGGAGCGCCGGGCGACCGCCGTTGTGGGCAAGGCGCGGTGATCGCGCACAGTCTCTTTCGCTCGTAGAACGGTTGACGCGAGCCGCCCGCGCTCTAAACCCGACCCATGACCGTGCGCCCCCCGATCATCGCCCCTTCGATCCTGTCCGCCGACTTCGCCCGATTGGGTGAGGAAGTCCGCGCCGTGGCGGCGGCCGGCGCTGATTGGATCCACGTTGACGTAATGGACGGCCACTTCGTGCCCAACATCACGATCGGTCCGGTGGTCGTCAAAGCCCTACGCCCGCACACCACTATCCCGTTTGACGTGCATCTGATGATCGCCCCCGCCGATCCGTACTTGCAAGCCTTCCGCGACGCTGGGGCCGATCATATCTTGGTTCATCCCGAGGCGGGCCCGCACCTGAACCGCACCCTATCGCAAATCCGCAAACTGGGCGCGAAGGCCGGCGTGGTGTTCGACCCCTCGACGCCGGTAGATGTGATCGAGTGGATGATGGACGACATCGACCTGATCTTGGTGATGACCATCAATCCTGGCTTCGGCGGTCAGAGCTTCATGGCCTCGCAATTGGCCAAGATCGCCAAACTGCGGGCGATGATCGACGCCACCGGTCGCGATATCCCCCTGGAGGTCGATGGCGGGGTGAACCCAGAGACGGCGGGGCTGTGCGTAGCGGCGGGCGCCACCGCGCTCGTGGCGGGAACGGCGGTGTTCAAGGATGGACCCAGCAGCTATGCGCGTAATATCGCAGCTCTCAGGGGCGGGTGAAACGCAAAACGTTGCCCCCCGGCATCACGCGGCGGCACGGTTGGCCAAAGCGTCCAGCCAGCCCAGACAGGCGTCGGCCACATCGTCCCAACCCGGCTCGCCGACCAGCCAATGGCTCATGTCAGCAAACACGCGGATCTCGCCGCCCAGGCGTTTGGCGGTGGTCGCGACGGTGGAGGGCGGATGGATCGCGTCGCGACCGCCGGCCAGGGCCAGCACCGGCGCGCGTACGGCCGACGGGTCAACTTTGGTCGTGCCGAAGGGATCTAGCCACCAATTGAGAGTTTCCCACAACGCCCGCCCGCTTTCCGCCGACATCTTGGCGAATTGCGCCTTGCGCGCTTCACGCGGCAAGCGGTCGAACAGATATCGTCGCGCCGAGGGATAGTCCGGATCGATGGCCATGCTCCAGTACGGGCCGAGCGCATAAAGGCTGACGGCTGAGATCGCCTCCTCCATCGTCACCCCCGCGACACCCCACGGGGCCGACGGCGCCAGCAGGATCAAGGCTTTCACCGGCGTGCGGGCGGCGGCCAGCTGAGCGACCAGCCCGCCTAGAGAATGCCCAATCAATATCGGCGACTCCGGTTGCGCGACGCACAGCTTGACGATCGCGGCGGCATAGTCGCTCATCGAGCGATCACGCACCGTCGAGCGCGCGGCGGCCGGCTCATGACCGGGAAGATCCGGCGTCAGAACTGTGTGACCGGCCTGCTCGAACGGCCTGCGGAACGTGTCGAACATCCATCCGCCGCCAAAAGCGCCGTGGACCATGATGATCGGCGTCGAAACTATAGCCGGCCTCCTTTTAAATAGCCGACGAACTATACGGTGTTTGAGCGCACGGGCCACGCCCCATTGCGCCGCGCGTTCACGTTTCCAGCACCGTCGCGAACGCCGCCGCGACTTGACGATAGGTTTCCCGCTTGAAGGGGACCACGGTTTCCAGCGCGTCGCTCATCGTCGCCCAACGCCACGCGTCGAATTCGATCTCGTGGTGAGCGCGCAAGTCGAACTCGCTATCCTCACCGATAAAGCGAAAAGCGAACCATAGTTGCTTTTGGCCAATCCAACGCCGGCCAAAAATCGAGCGCTTATGGTTGGCGGGGAATTTGTAAGCGATCCAATCGTCGGTCTGCGCCAAAAAATCGACCGAGGCGGCGCCGGTTTCTTCGCGCAATTCGCGTGAAGCGGCGACCTTTGGCGTTTCGCCTTTATCCATGCCGCCTTGCGGGAATTGCCAGTTGTGCGGCCCCTTGGTCCCCGCGCGGCGTCCCAGCCACACCAGACCCCGCGCGTTGATCAGCACCACCCCGACATTGGGGCGATAGAGGGCTAAATCCACCGTGGCGCCGACCTCAGTTCGACTTGGCGGGCGGCGTCGGCGTCGTGGCGCCGGGCTTAACCACGGCGCCGTGGCCAGCGCGCAAGGCCGCGGCCTCGGCCAGGGTCGCGGTCGGCGCCGCCAGCTTGGGCGTCGCGCCTACCGACCCGTACTTCAACACGTCCAAAGCACGGGTGAGTTGGAAATCACCCTTTTTCTGGTCAAAGTCCTTCGGTGGCGCTTCGGCCGGTTTATGCGCACCCTTGCGGGTTTTGCCCTCGTCGGCGCCCAAGGCGTTGTGAAAGCTCGCTTCGCTGAACAAGAAAGCCTCGTTGGCGACCTCCTCGGCTTGTTCGCGCGTCGCGGCCACCTCCAGGTCCGGCTCGATGCCGGTCTTTTGGATCGAACGCCCCGACGGGGTGAAATAGCGCGCCGTCGTCACCTTGACCGCTCCATCCATCCCGCCGCGCAGCGGGATCACCGTCTGCACCGAGCCTTTGCCAAAGCTGGTCAGACCGACCAACTCCGCGCGGTGGCGATCTTGCAGAGCACCGGCGACGATCTCGGCGGCGGAGGCCGTGCCGCTATTAATCAGCACGACGACCGGAATGCCGCCCAGTTTTTCACCCGGCTTGGCGTTGTAACGCTCAATGGAGTGGATATCGCGCCCGCGCTGCGACACCACCTCGCCGCCGTTCAGGAACAAGTCGGACACGCCGACGGCCTGCTCCAACAAGCCTCCCGGATTATTGCGCAAATCAAGCACCAAGCCTTTTAGATGCGGGTTCTTAGCGCGAAGCGCATCAATCGCCGCCTTGACCTCATCGGTCGCTTTTTCATTGAAACCGGCCAATCGCACATAGCCGTAGTCGCCCTCCGCGTGCGAGGTGACGGACTTGGGATGAATGACCTCGCGCACTAATTTCAAATCGAACGGGTCGGTCTTGGCCCGCGCGATGGTCAGGCTGACCGCTTCGCCCGCCTTGCCGCGCATTTGCTTGACTGCTTCGGTGACCGTCAGACCCAGGACGCTTTGGCCGTTGACGGCCGTGATGTAGTCGCCCGCCTGGATCCCGGCGCGCGCCGCGGGCGTACCGTCGATCGGCGAAATCACCTTCACCACGCCGTCTTCGCTGGTGATTTCAATGCCCAACCCGCCGTATTCGCCGTGCGTCGTATCCTGCATTTCCTGATAGTCGTCGGGCGTCAAATAATCGGAATGCGGATCAAGCGAAGACAGCATTCCCTTGAGGGACGACTCGATCAATTTTTTGTCGTCCACCGGTGTGACATATTGTCGCTCGACGGTGTCGAGCACGTTCCCGAACAATTCGAGCATGTGATAGGTCTGTTCACGCGGCTCGGGCGTCGCCCGCGCGGCCTCGCCCAGATAAGCCATGCTCCCAGCGCCGAGCACAAAGGCCGAGACACCAATCAAAAGAGTTCTACGCATGGGTCCGCCATGACTGGAGAGCGCGCCGAAAATATGGCGGTTTGCAATCGGTATATACCGCCGCGGGCCCGATGTGGAGTGCGACAATTTCAATCGCGATGATAC
>JANXWN010000182.1 GCA_025351125.1 Caulobacteraceae bacterium
GCGTTCCGGCACCTTGACCTATGAAGCGGTGTTCCAAACCAGCCAAGTCGGCTTGGGTCAAACCACGGCGGTAGGCATTGGCGGCGATCCGGTTAAAGGAACCGAGTTCATCGATATCCTGGAAATGTTCCTCGCCGATCCGGCCACTGAGTCGATCATCATGATCGGCGAAATAGGCGGCTCCGCCGAGGAAGACGCCGCCGCTTTTATCAAGTCCTCAAAGATCAAGAAGCCGATGGTTGGATTTATCGCCGGGCGCACCGCCCCGCCCGGTCGCCGTATGGGCCACGCCGGCGCTATTATCGCCGGCGGCAAGGGCGGCGCCGACGACAAGATCGCCGCGATGGAGTCGGCGGGAATCCGCGTCTCGCCATCACCGGCAGCGCTGGGTCAAACCTTGGTTGAGGTATTGAGAGGCTAAGCCGCTCGACGCAATCAGGCACTGCCCAGAAAGGCCGCTAAGTCAGGCGCCGGGCCTCTACGCGTCGATTGGACGCGGCCGCGGGAGAGACGCCGTCAAGGGGATGATCGAACCCAAACCCGGTTACGTCGAAGCGTCTGCGATCAACGCCCAGACCGACCAGAAAATCAACCAGGGCGCCGGCTCGATCTTTCGACAGCTTCACGTTTGCGTCGTGACCGCCGACAGCGTTGGTATGACCTTCTATGGCGAAGCGCACGGCCGTGAGCGTGGGCGAATTGAGCGCCTTGGCAAATTCGCGGGCATTGGCCATGGCTTGCGCCGTCAGGGCCGATGAATTGTTCCCGAACGTGATGAGAAGGTCTTTGCCTCGAGACGGCGCCGCCGCCTCGATCGCGCCGCCCGCAACATGGCGAGCCGCGTGGCGAGACGACGCTTTTGCCCCAACAACAGCCTTGGACCCAGCCTGGACCGGAGGGGCAAAGAGCGTAAAGCCCTTGGTGGCCGAGGTTTCAGCCGGCGGATTGGCGAAGGAATTTTCGAGATCTTCCGCCGAGTATTGCGACCGCGGCGCTGCCAGTAAGGAGGCCGGCAGGAGCAGCACCGCCGAAAGGCTGAGGGCAAGCAAACGCATAGGCGTTATCCCAGCGCGAAAAGCGCATGTCGAACGTAGCAAATGCATCGACCGGCCTCAAGGCCATGGCTTCGGCTTTGCGATTGACGCGCCGCGGCAAGGCGCGGTCTGTTGCTTGTCCCTTCATCGCGCGGGCCCTGGCGGGGCCATTGCTGAGGCAAAGGGGGTGACGAACGCGCTGTTTCATCCTATCTCTGTTGCCTTAGACGGCCAATGACGGTCATCCAAAATTCAATCCTAGAGACTTATTGTGTCGTGCGGTTCTCGATCGGGAGCGGTGCGTGAGGCGAGATGGCATGGCGGACGACGCGGGACGGCTAAACGATGGTTTGGCCGAGACCTCTTTTCTATTTGGTGCGAATGCAGAGTTTGTTGAAGACCTGCAGGCGCGCTGGGCTGCCGATCCCTCGTCCGTCGAACCGTCGTGGCGAACATTTTTTTCCTCATTGTCCGATGGCGCCGATGCGATGCGCCGCGCCTCGACGCCGCCGACGTGGACGCCTGCGCCCCTGACGGAGCCGCGCCCTGAGTGGATGTCGGCTATCGACGGGCTGTGGCCGCTGCTTGACGAGAATCCTCAAACTCTGAAAGCAGACCCGGCGCCCAACGCTCGGCCGGACGAAGTACGCGCCCGCACCCTGGATTCCCTGCGCGCAATTATGATGATCCGCGCCTACCGGATGCGGGGTCATTTGAAGGCCAATCTCGACCCGCTCGGTCTGGCGGTCACCGAGGGCGACGCCAGCGAACTCGACCCCGCCACTTACGGATTCGCGGAGTCCGATTTCGACCGTCCAATCTTCCTCGACTATGTGCTCGGGCTTGAGAGCGCCACCTTGCGGGAAATTCTAGCGCTACTGCGGCGAACGTATTGCGGCAATGTGGGCGTGCAATACATGCACATTACCGTGCCGTCGGAGAAGGCTTGGTTGCAACGCCGGATCGAAGGCCGCGATAAGGAGATTGTGTTTACCAAGGAAGGCAAAATCGCGATCCTCAAAAAGCTGATCGAGACCGAAGGTTTCGAACGGTTCCTCAACAAGCGCTTTCCCGGAACGAAGCGTTTCGGTCTGGACGGCGCGGAAGCGGCGGTGCCTGCGCTCGAACAAATCA
>JANXWN010000200.1 GCA_025351125.1 Caulobacteraceae bacterium
CAAGATCGTTCGCAAGGTCGTGCGCCTGCGCAAACAGGACGCCGCCAAACGGCAGGAGGAAGAGGCCTTGGTGGAGCTGTATATTTCGGCCATCGGGGGGCTGTGACGCCGCCCGATCACGTCGGGATTCGCGTCTGAAGCCGCACCGGTAGGCCGTCAATACTTGTGGTCCGGCCGGCGATCCGGGCCAACCGATCCGCCTCGCTGATCGTGCTGTGATAACGGCTAAGCGTCGTTCGCTCACGTTCGAAGCGCATCATCGGCACGCCCCACCCGCAACTGGTTTGGACGGCGTCGATCTTGAACGTGAAAATCTGTCGCGTTCCCGGTAGCAGGACAAAGGACGCGGCCAGCGCGTCCCACTCGGCGTCTTGCGGCAGCACCGGCCGCCCCCGGCCGTAGAGGCGAAGGATCAGGGCGGGCTGATCAAAGGCGCAAAACATGATCGTCGCGCGCCCGTCGGCGGTCAAATGCGCCTGCGTTTCATTGCCCGAACCGCCGACGTCCAGATAGCCCACGTCAATGTCGCTAAACACCTGAAAGCAATCCATGCCTTTGGGGCTGAGGTTGATCCGCGCGTCCGCCGCCGCCGTGGCGATGAAAAACACTGGCTGTTTCGCGATGAAGGCGCGATGCTCCGGGGTCAAAGAGTCGGTAAAATCCGCCATGACGTTTCCTTGAGACAATGGTCCGAGTCGCGGAGCCTTGCGTATAGCTGGTTGAGCGTACCAGTTCAAAAACCGCCGCGGCGAAACCTTTTGCCGCCTCGTGGGTAATATACGGCTAAGCTTACCGCCCGGATGTCGGGACGTATCGACCTGGAGCCGCACGATGAGCGAACCCACTGCTCTTTTATCTCTGGCCACGGCGTCACCGCCGCATGTCTTCGAGCAGGTCGCCGTCGGCGAGGCCGCACGCATATTGTTTGCGGATCGATATCGCGATTTCGAGCGACTGTTCCCGATTTTTCAGAACACCGGTATTCAGCGGCGTCAGGCCGTAATGCCGATGGCGTGGTATTTCGAGCCTCGTTCTTGGCCCGAACGTACTTCAGCCTATTTAGCGGGCGCTCTCGATCTCTTTGTCGACGCCGCGAACCTCGCGTTGGATCGCGCCGGCTTGGCCGCCGCCGATGTTGACACCATTGTCACCGTATCTTCCACGGGCATCGCCACCCCCAGCCTCGAAGTGCGAGCCATGGCGCGGATGGGGTTTCGACCCGACGTGTCGCGTGTGCCGGTATTTGGTCTGGGCTGCGCCGGAGGCGTCAGCGGACTATCGATCGCCGCCCGCCTGGCGGCGGCCCGCCCAGGATCGGTGGTCTTGCTGGTCTGTGTAGAGTTATGCACTCTGGCGGTGCGGCTCGATAAACTGACCAGCGCCAATATGGTCGCGACCGCTCTGTTTGGCGACGGTGCGGCGGCGTGCGTGTTGTCGACGGGCGCCGCGGGCCTGCGGACGTTCGAGGACGCCGGCGAGCACACTTGGCCGGAGACCCTGGGCATTATGGGCTGGAACGTTGATCCTGAAGGATTCGGGGTGATTTTCGATCGCTCGATTCCGGGCTTCGCCGCCACGCATTTGCAAGAAGCCGTCACCGGTATTTTGCAACGCATGAACTTGACGCCAACCGATGTCGACCGCTTCGTCTGTCATCCCGGCGGCGCACGGGTGGTCGAAGCTTTGGAGTCTTCGCTCGGTCTGGGTCAAGGCGCCCTGGATCGCGAACGCGAAGTTCTGGCCGATCACGGCAACATGTCCGCGCCGACGGTCCTATTTGTGCTTGAGCGGGTACTCGCCGACCCGCCAAAGCCGCGCTTGATGCTCAGCGCCCTGGGGCCTGGTTTTACCGCGACCTGCGTCTCGCTGGCCGCATGATCGTCGGCGGGGTCCCAGTTGTCGGATTGCTCCCGCCAACGCGAGAAGGCTGGAAAAACGCGCATTTTGCAGGGCCTGTCTCCGGTTGACCTTTGCCCTCATCGTCCTGGCCGCCGTCACGGCGCAACGGCTTGGTGAATTGGTCCTGGCGGGCCGCAACACGCGCCGTCTGAAAGCCCAAGGCGCGTACGAGGTGGGCGCGGCGCATTACCCGTTGATGATCGTTCTGCATGGCGCTTGGCTGGCGAGCCTGTGGATTTTCGGGTGGAATCGGACCGTCGACTTGCCGTGGCTTGCGGTCTTCATCGTGCTGCAAGCCTTGCGGGTTTGGGTCATCGCCACCCTGGGCGAGCGGTGGACGACTCGTATTATCATCCTGCCGAATGCGCCGCTGGTGCGAAGCGGCCCCTATCGTCTGTTGTCACACCCCAATTATGCCGTTGTCGCCGCCGAGATCGCCGTTTTGCCCTTGGCGTTTGGCCTGCCGATGTTGGCGGCCGCCTTTTCGCTGTTGAACGCCGGCGTCCTGTGGATTCGCCTGCAGGCGGAAGGCGCGGCTCTGAAGACCTTGATCAACCCCGTCAACTCCGCCATCGAAGGGCGGTGAAGCGCGCACCGTTCAAAGTATCCGCGAAGAAAGCCGATCGGTTCGCCGACAGTCGGGCCGCGGCGCAGCGTGTCGCTCTGAACGCCCTCAAGCGCGCCAAGCGCGCCGCCGATCGCGCGGGTGTGGACCTGTCAGCGTGGGAAGGGGAGTTTCTGGGCTCGGTCGCGGATCGCGTGAAGACCTTTGGGCGCGCTTTTGGCGATCCGGAAAAGGGCGCGCCGGGACAGGCTTTGTCGATCATGCAGACGGCGAAACTCAAAGAAATTGTCGCCAAAGCCAAGGGTGGAGCCAGCTTTGGCAAACCAAAGCGCCCCGCCGGGGCTCGATCGGATAACACCGGTGCTTGATCCAGAACGCGATCGCCTGTCAGGCCGGGTGGCCCGGTTCGCCAAGGTCGGCGCGGGTCTTACCGGAGCGGCGGCGACATTCGGCGCTAACGCCTTGTTCGGCAAAGGCGACGTTGACGCTCGCAACGCGCGGGCGTTGAAGGAGGCGTTGGGCTCGCTCAAGGGGCCGCTGATGAAGGTAGCGCAGATCGCCGCCACGATTCCCGACCTTCTGCCGCCGGAATTCGCAGCTGAGTTGACCGAACTACAGACCAATGCTCCGTCAATGGGTCCAGCGTTCGTGCGCCGCCGGATGGCGGCCGAGTTGGGACCCGATTGGCGCGCTCGCTTCGCCGATTTCGATCTTACGCCGGCCGCCGCCGCGTCGCTGGGCCAGGTG
>JANXWN010000306.1 GCA_025351125.1 Caulobacteraceae bacterium
TCGACGGCAAGGGGCAACGACCGCCGAGATCGGCGATGCGCGCAACGCGATCAAGTCGCTCTCGCTTCCACCTCCAGCCGCCCTCGTTCCGCCAGCATGTCCGCCCGTTCGTTGCTGGCGTGGCCGGCGTGGGCTTTAATCCAACGCCAATCGACTTGATGGCGTAAACGGGCGTCGTCGAGGCGTCGCCACAGATCCACGTTCTTGACCGCACCCTTGGTCATGGTGCGCCAGCCGCGCGCTTTCCACAGCGAGAGCCATTGGGTGATGCCGTTTTTGACATATTGGCTGTCGGTGTGCAGTTCGACTTGGCATGGGCGATTGAGGGCGTTCAGCGCCTCGATAGTGGCCAACAACTCCATGCGATTATTGGTTGTGTCGCGCTCGCCGCCCCACAGCTCTCGCTCATGGTCGCCCATCGTCAGCACCGCGCCCCAACCGCCTGGACCGGGGTTGGGGCGGCACGAACCGTCGGTGTGGATCACCACGGTCGGCGTCATGCCGCGGTATCGAAAAGCGAAATCCCGGCGCGGTGCACCGCCAATTTACGTTCATACTCCAGCGGATCGTGCGGCTTGACCAGCGATCCCGCCGGGGTCGCCCGCCAGTCGTTGAGACGGGTCAAAAAGAACCGCATGGCCGCGCCGTGGGCCAACAACGGCAGAGCGCTTTTTTCCGCGACATTCAATGGCCGCCGCCGCTCATAACCCGCGATCAGAGCGCGGGCGGCCGTGATGTTAAAGCTACCGTCGGGTTCGAAACACCACGCGTTGAGCGCCACCGCCAGGTCGTAAGCCAGGGCGTCCCAAGCGGCGAAGTAGAAGTCGATCGCCCCGGCGAAAGCTCCATCGGTGAAAAAGACGTTGTCCGGAAAAAAGTCGGCGTGGATCACGCCTTCGGGCAGGTCCACGGGCCATGCTCGCGCCAACATAGCGATATCCGCGAAAATCGTCCGCGCCAATCCCGGTTTTAGCGTATCCGCCTCGTGCGCAAGCGGTTCGAACAACGATAGCCAAGCCTGGTGTCCCAAATTGTTGCGCCGCCTTCCGGGATAGCCGTTCGCCGCGTGGTGCAACCGTGCGAGACCCTCGCCCGCCTGGCGACAATGCGCCACGCCCGGCCGCCGCACCGAAAGCCCCGGCAAAAAAGTAACCAGGGCGGCGGGCTTGTCGCGAATGGATTTTAAAATTCGGCCTTCGCGATCCGCGACGGGGATGGCGCTGGGAAAGTCGTGCGCCCCTAACCATTGCAGCAAGCCGAGAAAGAACGGCAGGTCGGCGGGATCCACGCGCCGCTCGTAAACGGTCAGAAAGAAACGCCCCGCTGGGGTTTCCAACATAAAGTTGGAATTCTCCACCCCCTCGGCCACGCCCTTGAACACCAAGGCGCGGCCCAGTTCGAAATCCAACAGAAACTGTTCGAGCTCCGAGTCGGTGATGTCGGTATAGACAGCCATACGCGCTAATCCGCGAGCCTCGCCGTGGCGTCAAGCGGCGGGGTTCGTTGCGGCGTCTCGGATATGCCGCTATCAGGTGCCGAATGTTCCCGCGCGACCCGCGCGCGCTACTCACAGGTTTCGGACGTCCATGCGCCCCCTTCAGGCTATTTTGTTCAAACTTACGCTTTGCCTCACCGTGGCGGGGAGTCTCGGCATCGTCACGCCGGCTGCGGCGCAGTATGGCGGCGGCCATCGCGGCGGAGGCGGGGGCGGCGACGAGGACCAGCAAGCGCAGGACGACGCTAAGAGAAAGAAACGCGACAACGAATTTGGCAAAAACACGGCCCCTCTGCCGCAACTGCGAAACGCCGGGCCCTGTCCCTACGTCAAGACGCTGTACGATGCCGCCCGTTACGTTGAATTCAAGGACGGCGTGGAAGCTTCGGCCAATGTGGGGTTCACCGGAGAAATCCAGAATATTTCCTCGGCGTGCGAATACAAATCCAACGATCCGATTCGGGTTCAAGCGCGGGTGTTGTTCGAATTGGGACGCGGGCCGCAGGCGACGGGACGCGGTAAAACCTATAAATATTGGGTCGCGGTGACCGACCGAAATAACGCCGTCCTGACCAAGGAGTGGTTCAGTTTGCCGGTCAACTTTCCCAATGGCCGGGATCGTGTCGAGGCCACCGAAACCGTCGGCGTCATCACCATTCCGCGCCGTGACGCCAAGGTCAGTGGGGCGAATTTCGAGGTCTTGATCGGCTTTGAAGTTACGCCGCAAATGGCCGCGTTCAACCGCGACGGCAAACGATTCCGCCCCAACGCGGGCGCGGCGGCTCCCGGACGGCCGTGACCGACCTACGCGCCCGCCTCGGCGAGGCGGTCGGCGTGGCGTTCGGCGTCCTCGGACTCGATCCGGCGCTAGGCCGCGTCACCGGGTCGGACCGCCCTGACCTGGCTGATTTTCAATGTAACGGCGCCTTGGCGGCGGCCAAGGCCCTGCAGCGCAATCCGCGCGAGATCGCTAACGCCGTTGCCCAGTGTCTGGGCTCTGATCCGATGATCGCCTCGGTGGAGATCGCCGGTCCAGGGTTCATCAATTTTCGCGTCAGCGCCGCGGTCTTAAACACGCGCGCCACGGAACTCGCGGCGGACTTGCGCGCGGGCGCCGGGCGAACCGCCACGCCACGCCGGGTACTAATCGATTATGCCGGCCCTAATGTCGCCAAGGAAATGCATGTCGGCCATTTGCGAGCGTCGATTATCGGCGAGGCGATCAAGCGGCTTTATCGTTTTCGCGGCGACGAAGTGCTGGGCGATGCGCATTTCGGCGATTGGGGCTTTCAGATGGGCCTACTTATCGTGGCGTGCGCGGACGCCGATCCGACCATTGCGGCCTTATTGGAGCGACTCTCGCAGCGGCCAGACGGGTTTGCGGCAGCCGATGAGCGGCTGATCGATACGCAATTGTCGTCGTCCATCGCCCTGGATGACCTGGATCGACTGTATCCGCCGGCGGCGGCTAAGGCCAAAATCGACCCCGATTTTCGCGACCGCGCTCGCCGCGCGACGGCGCAATTGCAGGCGGGTCGGTTCGGCTATCGACTGATTTGGTCGCATTTTGCTCGCATCACCCGCGCGGCTTTGGAGCGAGACTTTCATGCCCTCGGGGTTGATTTCGACCTGTGGCGCGGCGAAAGCGACGTCGATCCGTTGATCGAACCGATGGTGGCGGAGTTGGTCGCGACCGGTCTGTTGATCGACGACCAAGGGGCTAAGATCATTCGCGTCGCGCGCGACGACGACCGCCGCGATGTTCCCCCATTATTGGTGGTCTCGTCGGAAGGATCGGCCATGTACGGCACCACCGACCTGGCGACGATCTTGGATCGAAAGCGGTTTTTCGACCCTCAATTAGTGCTTTATGTGGTCGATCAGCGTCAGGCCGATCATTTCGAAACGGTGTTCCGCGCGGCCTATTTGGCGGGTTACGCGGCGCCAGGCAGCTTGGAGCACATCGGGTTTGGCACCATGAACGGTGCCGACGGCAAGCCGTTCAAGACGCGCGAAGGCGGGGTGCTCAAGCTTCGTGATCTGATTGACATGGCCCGCAAGAAGGCTCTTGAGCGGCTTGAGGAAGCTGGGCTCGGCAAGGAATTTTCGCCGGAGGCTTTCGAGCTGACGGCCTTGCAAGTGGCGGTTGCGGCGCTCAAATTTGCCGACCTCATCAATTTCCGCGGCACGTCTTATGTGTTTGATCTTGATAAATTTTCAAGTTTCGAAGGTAAGACCGGACCCTATCTGCTGTACCAAGCCGTGCGCATGAAATCGCTATTGCGGCGGGCGGCGGTGGAGGGCGTCGCGGCCGGCGATATGCTCGTCGATGCGGCCCCCGAACGGGATCTGGTGCTCCTGCTGGACGCTTTCGATCATGCGTTGACGGAAGCCTATGACAAGTGCGCGCCCAATTTGATCGCTGACTACGCCTATCGTTTGGCGCAAACCTTCGCGAAGTTTTATGCAGCCTGCCCGGTGCTGGCGGCGCCTGACGCGCCCACTCGTGCATCGCGTCTCGCCTTGACCACGATCGCGCTGAAGCAATTGGAATTGGCGCTCGACGTTCTAGGCATCGCTACCCCCGATCGCATGTAGCGCGCCATTGATCAGTGTTGAGCGGCTCCGGCTTGGAGGGCATCGTGCTAACGCATCGCCATAGCCTCGATCGTCTGGGCCGCCGCATCGATCGCGGCGATGACCTTGTCGTCAGCCCGTTCGAGACCTTGTTCGGCTTGTTCGGCGCGCGTGAGAGCGCCGGCCAATCGCGCCTTCAGGTTGCCGACCTCGTCGGCTAAAATCAAGGCGCCCAGCAAAATCAGCCGGGTTTCCCCCAGAGCGCCGGCGTCGGGGGCGATTTCGCGCACGCGGGCATCGATAATTTCCGCCAACGACAGCAAATGTGCTTCCTGGCCGTCTTCGCAACCCACGGTATAGGGCTTGTTGTTAACCTCTATGGTTAATTGCGCCACGGTCCTTAAGCTCCTTTTTCGCCGTGCACCGCCTGGATGTCGACGATCGCCTTGGCGAGCGCGGCGGACGCCGCCTCGCCGGCCACCGTCAGGTCGTGTTCCCGTCCGCGCGCGGCATCCAAATCGGCGGCCAATTGCGCCCGATCGCGGTCAAATAGGCCGTCGGCGCTTGCGCCCGCCTCGGCAAGACGGTGGGGCAGACGCTGTTCCAGGGCCGCCGTGGCGCGCTCCAAACGTCGGATCGCCAGATCGAGACGGCCTTCCCGGCCCGCGTCCGCCGTCATGCGCGAAGCTCCATCGCTGCGTTAGAGCCGCGTTATAGACCGCGTTTGCGCCATCGAGCAAAGCCGTTTGCGCGCGAAACCTTGACTTCACGCACGTCGCCCGCAAAACCCTCGCCTTCCTTCATGTCACGGAGTTATCTCACCATGCCCGTTCGCGTCGCGATCAACGGATTTGGCCGCATAGGTCGGCTGGTCCTGCGCTCC
>JANXWN010000365.1 GCA_025351125.1 Caulobacteraceae bacterium
GCCGGATTAAATTCGGCGACCAGCTCCAGCGCCGCGTCGGTGTCGTTGATGTTGTTGTATCCCATTTCCTTGCCTTGAACCTGCCGGGCGGTGGCGACGCCGGGGCAAGAGCTCGCAAGGGTGTAAAGGGCGGCGCCCTGGTGCGGGTTTTCACCATAACGCATGGCCTGTTTTAGCGTGCCGCTGAACTGTTTGCGCGCCGGCCACGCTTCGCCCTGTTTCTCCGCGAACCAAGCGGCAATGGCGCCGTCATATGACGCTGTGCGGGCAAAGGCGCGCGCCGCCAAGGTTTGACGCAATTTCAGGCGAGTGGCGCCGTCGGCGCGTAAGGCCGCCAACACCTCGGCCATGTCCTCGGGCGTCGTGCAGACCGCGACATAGGCGTGGTTCTTGGACGCCGAGCGGATCATCGCCGGTCCGCCGATATCGATCTTTTCGATGCAATCGGCGTAGCCCGCGCCGGATGCCACGGTTTCCTCGAAAGGATAAAGGCTAACGTATAACAGATCGATGCCGCCGATGCCGCGGTCAGTCATCGCCTTGGCGTGTTCGCGGGAATCACGGACGCCCAATAAGCCGCCATGCACCACCGGGTGCAAGGTCTTGACCCGACCGTCCATCATTTCTGGATAGCCGGTCAGGTCCGCCACGTCCTTCACCGGCAATCCGGCCGACGCGATGGTCGATTTCGTGCCGCCGGTAGAGACGATCTCGACCCCCAGATCGACCAGCGCCTGAGCCGTTTCGATCAGGCCGGTCTTGTCGAAAACGGAAATCAGCGCCCGTTTGATGGGAGCGAGGTCGGGGGCGGACGAAAAAACGGGCGCACTCATGGCGGTCTCCAAAGTCGAGGATGAGCGCCCAGGCGTGCGGCAAAACGTCGTGTCGAAACCCCGCGCTCCCCGGTGGTTCACCACCTCATCGCCAGTTACATCAGGGTGACTGGAAAATAGGCGATGGGGGCGGGGAGTCAACGGGCGCAGTCGGTTGTCGGGGCCTTCGGCGACCATGCAATCGGCGGACTTAGTCGTGGATTCGCCAGACCTGATCAAACATTCAGCGGCCAAGGAGCGGGCCACGGTCAGTTTGACACCGGCGAAGGAACACCATCAAACTATCCGCAACTGGGGCTGCCGCCGCCCATTTTCGGATCCCATTGAGGTAGAAACAATCTCTCCCGCGACAAACACGCCAGCATGACCATAACCCAGTCCATCATCGGGTTTCTCGCCGCCGCCGGATTGCTGACCCTTACGCCAGGCGTGGACACGGCGATGATCTTGCGGTCGGCGGCCGTGGAGGGGCGCCGCTCGGCGGCGTTTGCGGCGCTCGGGATCAGCCTGGGCTGTTTGCTGTGGGGCGCGGCGGTGTCTCTTGGGTTGGGCGCGCTGTTGACCGCGTCGCAGGCGGCCTACACGGCGCTCAAATGGATCGGTGCGGGCTATTTGATCTATCTGGGCGTGCGTCTGGTGTGGAAGCCGCGCACGCAATTTCTGATCGCGGGCGCCGCGGCGGGCGGCGGTGCGTGGGCGTCGCTACGACGCGGGCTGCTGACCAACTTGCTCAACCCGAAAGTCGGCGCGTTCTACGTAACTTTCTTACCGCAGTTCACGCCCGCCGGCGTGAGCGTTGGCGGTTACACCTTTATGCTGGCCTGTATCCACGTCGTTTTGGGATCGCTGTGGGCCGCCGTTTTGATTGTCGCGACAACACCGCTGCGCGCTTTTTTGGCTCGGCCAGGCGTCGTTAAGGCGATGGATAGCGTCACCGGCGGCATGTTTATCGTTTTCGGAGCGGGACTGGCGCTGTCGCGGCGAGACTGACGAGCAGCCCTCAGCGCCGGCGTCCGATCGCCAAACGCAGCAGACTGAAGGCAGCTACCGCCGCCCACGCCGCTTCCATCAAAAAAGCGGCGAGGTTGAATTTAGAGGCGAGAGATAGCAGCACCAGTCCGGCGCCCACCAGATTCATCAGCAAGGCCGGAGCCTTCAACGGATCGATTCTGCGGACTTGCGCGCCGGCATAGGCGACCAGCATCATCGCCACTCCAATCAGACCAGCCATATCCTGCGCGGTCATACCGCGATGATCAACCGGGTGTTTTGGTGGCGTTATAGATCATCATCGACGTGTCGGATTCGCCCTTCATCGGCTTGCCGTCCGGTTTGCGCACGGTCGTCAAAACCAAGGCTTCATTCTTGCCATCGGCGGAATGCTCCCACGACCGCGTGGTAAATTGTTGGGCGCCTTGTACGCTTTTGTCGTTGCGATAGAGATCCCAGCCGCGCGAAACGGCGGCCCAATTGTGCAGCGCGACCACCAACGATTTGGCGGGTGCGTCGACATCGACCGCATGTACGATATCGACATGGCACTGGGTCGGATTGTAAGCGTTCGACTGTACGGTCAACTGATAGCCGGGCGCTTTGCGCACGAAATTGTCGCCCGATTTGCGGAAACCGGCCGCCTTGGCGATCTGAGCCAAATTTCCCCCGGCAGCGGATGGGATACAAACGGTTTCGAGGGTGCTGAGCAGTGCAATGGCCGTTGGATCGGTTGGCGCAGGCGGCGGCGGCGGCGGAAGCGGCGGCGTGTCGGGCAAGGCTGCAGGCGCGGCGCCGACGGTGGCATCCGTGGCGGGCGGCGGGGCCGAGGTCGCCGGGCTCACCCCGGACGGCGCCGCTGGAGTGCTCATAGTCGCCGGCGCGGGCGCGGTTGTGGCCGGGGGAGCCAACACCGGAGCCGACGACATCACGGCGGCCGGCGGGGGCGAGGAAGGCGCCACGGCCGCGGGCGTAGACGGCGCCTCGGCTACGGGCGAGGGCGCGGTCGGCGCGTTCGGCGCGGCGGTTTGAGCAAAGGCGGTCGGCGCGAGGCCGGCCAGAGCGATGAGGCTGACGAGGGCTGTGCGCATGGCGTCCTTTTCCCTGGCGGGGTGGCGAAGAGGGTTTAACCGATCCAATATCTGAAGTCTTTCCCCCGCGCGAGAGGCGAGGTCAGACGATTTCCACGGCGTGCTCGGCCAAGATCGTCAAGCCATTCGGCGTTACATCGGCAAAACCGCCCTGAACGTCGAACACCCGCATACCGTCCGCGAGGTGAACATGCACCCGTCCTTCTTTCAGAGTAGTCATGAACGGAGCGTGACCGGCCAGCACGCCGAAGTCACCTTCCGAGCCCGGCGCGTCAACCTGATCAACCTCGCCGCTGAACAATTCACGTTCCGGCGAAACCAGTGAAAAGTGCAACTTTTCCACTGCGGACCCTACGCCTCCGCCGCCATTTTTTCCGCCTTGGTCACCGCATCCTCGATGGCGCCGACATTATAAAAGGCTGCTTCCGGCAAATGGTCATACTCGCCATCGCATACCGCCTTGAACGATCGGATGGTGTCGGCCAGAGGAACAAACACGCCGGGCAAATTGGTGAAGGCCTCGGCCACGAAGAACGGCTGGGCGAAGAAGCGGCGCAATTTGCGGGCGCGCGAAACGGTCAATTTGTCTTCTTCCGACAGTTCGTCCATGCCTAGAATCGCTATAATGTCTTTTAACGCCTTGTATTGCTGCAAGATTTCCTGAACGCGGCGCGCAACGGCGTAGTGTTCTTCGCCAACCACCAACGGATCGAGAATGCGGGAGGTGGAGTCCAGCGGGTCGATCGCCGGGAAAATACCTTCGGCGGCGATATCGCGACTGAGCGTGGTGGTGGCGTCCAAGTGGGCGAAGGAAGTCGCCGGCGCGGGGTCGGTCAAATCATCGGCGGGCACGAAGATCGCCTGCACGGAGGTAATCGATCCTTTGTTGGTCGAGGTGATCCGCTCCTGCAAATTGCCCATTTCGGTGGCGAGGGTCGGCTGATAACCGACGGCCGACGGGATCCGGCCGAGCAGCGCCGACATTTCCGAACCGGCCTGGGTGAACCGGAAAATATTATCGATGAACAGAAGCACGTCTTTCCCCTCTTCATCGCGGAAATACTCGGCTTGCGCCAAACCCGACAAGGCGACGCGGGCGCGCGCGCCGGGAGGCTCGTTCATCTGGCCGTAAACCAAAGCGCACCGCGAACCTTCGGTGGAACCGTTGTTCGTCTTTGGGTCGACATTCACCTTGGATTCGATCATTTCGTGATAAAGATCGTTGCCCTCCCGCGTCCGCTCGCCCACTCCCGCGAGCACCGAATAGCCGCCGTAGGCCTTGGCGATATTGTTGATCAGCTCCTGCATGGTGACGGTCTTGCCCACGCCGGCGCCGCCGAACAGGCCGATTTTGCCGCCCTTAGTGTAGGGGCAAAGCAGATCGATGACCTTGATCCCGGTGACCAGTCATTCGGCCGATGTCATTTGGTCGGCGAAAGCCGGCGCCTCGCGGTGGATACTGGCGCGTTTGGTGTGCGGAATGGGCCCGGCTTCGTCCACGGGCTCGCCGATAACGTTCATGATGCGACCCAGGCAACCTGGACCGACAGGCACTGTGATAGGCCCGCCCGTATCGACCACGGGGTGACCCCGCGTCAAACCTTCGGTGGTGTCCATGGCGATGGTGCGAACGGTGTTTTGACCCAGATGTTGCGCCACCTCTAGCACCAAACGGAAAGGCTCGCCGGTGCGCTGATCGGTGTTGGTCGTCTCGAGCGCGCTGAGGATGGCCGGCAAGTGACCGTCGAACTCGACGTCGACGACGGCGCCGATGATTTGCGCGACGCGGCCGGTGGCTACGCCTTGCGGCAGTGAGGTGGAAGGGGCGTTCATGATGGGAGCTCGTCTTTCGTATCGTGCGATCTAAAGCGCTTCGGCGCCGGAAATGATTTCGTTCAACTCTTTGGTGATTTGTGCTTGGCGAGTGCGGTTCTTTATCAAGGTCAAGGCGGCGATCATTTCGCCGGCGTTGCGCGTGGCGTTATCCATGGCGGCCATTTGCGCGGCGAAGAAGCCGGCCTGATTTTCCAACAACGCGGATAAGATTTGCGTGGTGATATTGCGTGGCAGAAGGGTGGCGAGAATGCCCGCCTCGTCAGGCTCGTATTCATAGGAAGAGCCTTTCAGATCGATGGTCGGCGCGGCCCCGGCCACCTGCGCCGGGATCAATTGGCGCATTGTTGGTACTTGGCTGACCACGGACGCGAAGCGGTTGAAATACAGAGTGACAACATCGACGTCGCCGGCGTCGAACCGCGCCATGATGGCGTCCGCCACTTCCTGCGCCTTACCGAGTCCCGGAATCCCCGCCTCGATCGAGCCGACAAAACGATCACCGTAGAGACGGCGGAGCTGATCCCGCGCCTTGCGACCGACGGTCAAGACGCTGACCTGTTTGCCGTCGGCGACGGCCGCAGCGACGTGCTCGCGGGCGGCGCGGATGATGGAGGAGTTGAAACCGCCGGAAAGACCGCGGTCGGCCGTCGCCACGACGACCAGTTCCTTGGTTTGCGCGCCGGTGCCCGTCAGCAATTTCGGGGCCCCGTCGCCCGACACGCCGGCGGCAAGGTTGGCAATGACCGCCGCCATCCGCGCCGCATACGGGCGCGCGTTCTCGGCGGACTCACGCGCACGGCGGAGTTTCGCCGCGGCGACCATTTGCATCGCCTTGGTGATCTTCTGCGTCGCCGTCACGCTGGCGATGCGGTTGCGCAGGTCCTTGAGGCTAGCCATTCCGAAGCTCTTCTGACCTCGCTTAAGCGAAAGTCGAAAGGACGGAGTCGAGCACGGCCTTGAGCTGGGCTTCGATTTCGGGCGTCAGCGCCTTTCCGGTACGGATCGCCTCCAGAATAGTCGCCTCGCCGTGCAGGCGGCTCAAAAGTTCGGTTTGAAACTGCTGGACCTTGGTCACGGCAATACCGTCGAGATAGCCGCGCGTGCCGGCGTAGAGCACGCAGGCCTGTTCTTCCGCCTGAAGTGGGGCGTATTGCGGCTGTTTCAGCAATTCGGTCAGGCGCGCGCCCCGCGCGAGCAATTTTTGCGTCGAAACATCCAGGTCGGAGCCGAACTTGGCGAAGGCGGCCATTTCCCGATATTGCGCCAATTCGCCTTTCAGCGAGCCGACGGCGGTTTTCATGGCCTTGATTTGAGCGCTCGAGCCGACCCGCGAGACCGATATGCCCACGTTCATCGCTGGACGAATGCCCTGATAGAACAAGTCACTTTCCAAGAAAATTTGGCCGTCGGTAATCGAAATCACATTCGTTGGGATGTAGGCCGACACGTCGTTGGCTTGCGTCTCGATGATCGGCAAAGCGGTGAGCGAACCGGAACCGAAATCGCTGTTAAGCTTGGCGGCGCGCTCTAGCAGACGCGAGTGCAGATAAAACACATCGCCCGGGTAGGCTTCACGTCCCGGCGGACGGCGCAGCAACAAGCTCATCTGGCGATAGGCGACGGCTTGTTTGGACAAATCGTCATAGATGATCAGCGCATGCATGCCGTTGTCGCGGAACCATTCACCCATCGCGCAACCGGAGAACGGGGCCAAAAACTGCAACGGAGCGGGATCAGACGCGGTAGCAGCCACGATGATCGTGTAGTCTAATGCGCCCCGCTCTTCCAACGTCTTGACGATTTGAGCGACGGTTGAGCGCTTCTGGCCAATAGCGACGTAGACGCAATACAATTTTTCGCTCTCGTTATCCGAGGCGTTGATTTTCTTTTGATTCAATATGGTGTCGATCGCCACGGCGGTCTTGCCGGTCTGGCGGTCGCCGATAATCAGTTCGCGCTGACCGCGACCGACCGGCACCAGAGAATCAATAATCTTCAGGCCGGTCTGCACAGGCTCGTGCACCGACTTACGCGGAATAATGCCTGGGGCCTTGACGTCCACGCGGCGACGCTCGGCGACGTCGGCAATCGGACCCTTGCCATCGATCGGCTCGCCCAGCGGATTTACGACCCGCCCGAGCAGGCCCTTGCCCACCGGCACATCGACGATTTCACCCAATCGGCGAACTTCATCGCCTTCCGATATCTGCGCATCGGAGCCGAAGATCACGATGCCAACGTTGTCTCGCTCCAGGTTCAAGGCCATGCCCTTTACCCCCGCTGACGGGAACTCGACCATCTCGCCGGCCTGAACTTGATCGAGGCCAAACACGCGGGCGATGCCATCGCCGACACTCAACACTTGCCCGACGTCGGACACGTCGGCTTCGACACCAAAACCGGCGATTTGGCTTTTTAGGATATCGGAAATTTCGGAGGCGCGAATGTCCATGGATTTCGTCTTAGGCTCTCTTGAGGGCGAACTTTAGGGAATCGAGCTTCGACTTGAGTGAAGCATCATACAGCCGCGATCCGACCCGCACCTTCACGCCACCAAGAATGGCGGGATCGACGCGGGTGTCGATTTGCGGATCTTTGCCGAGCGAGGTGCGCAGCGCCGCGGCAAGGGCCGCGCCTTGCGCCGGCGTCATGACAACCGCGGTGGTCACTTGGGCGAACACCAAACCTTTTTTGGCGGCCGCCAAGCGCTCGAAGGCGCTGATAATTTCGGCCAGGGCCGCGACACGGCCTTTTACGGCCAACAATCCCAAAAATTTGCACGTGGTTGGGGCGTAGCCGGCGTGAGCGGCGATCGCGGCCAAGCCCTTGGCCTTTTCTTCCGTGGAAAAACGTGGCGAACTCAATAGCATACGGAGGTCGGCGCTGTCGGCGCGCAACCCTTTGAGGCTCGTCAAATCCGCTTCGACAGCGGACAGAGCATTCGTTTCATCGGCGAGATCGAACAAGGCCCGCGCATAGCGCGCGCCCACATCCGTCGCACTGGATTCATCCGCCACGTAAAAACCGTCCGGTGTTATGGTTGCGTCGGTTCCGGTCGATCACCCTGAACCAACTCAAATATTTGAAAACACTCGAGATTAACCTCAAGCGTGGCGAGGCGTCATACCCGCCCCGCCCCAAGCCGCGCGCCTGATAACACGCGTCTCACGGCGCCGCAACCAAGCGCGCCGCCGCCCGCCTTTGGGAAGGCCACGGCGCACCGCACGACCCGGGGACACAGACCGGTGGCGCCCCGTTCATCAACCTCGCTTCAACTTCGCCCTGTCATGCAGCCGATAGGCTCAAAAAAGACCTCGGCATCTGAAAATCGAACAATACGAACCGCCCGAACTTTTGCGTTTAAATAGCGACAAAGGACTCCACACCGCCAACGCGCGGTACGGTAAAATTCGGGTTCCCGCTTCAAGGTGGAATCCGCGTCGTTAACGCGACAATTCGCCGCAACCCGGCGCCCCGGCAGTTAACACGCAATTAACATAGTCTAACATTCGACTGTATTGTTTACGGTAAACTCGCGGCCTACGGTTGGCTGTCACCAATACCGACGGGGTAACATACTCCTCGTCTACTGACCTAGGCGAATGCTGTGGTTGTGGAGTGCGGACGATGAGACCCAACTGCCGTTTCCGGGACCTGTCGGCGATCACGGCCGCCCTAATCCTTTCGGGATGGTCGGCGAGCGCCGCGGCGACCGGGTCGAGCGATCACTTTGGCGGCGCCGTCAGCGCCGGACGCGACACTCTGGCCATTTCGACATCGCTCGACGCCTCGCCGGCGCAGGCGTTGTCCCCCGCAGCAGCAGCCGGGTTGGATTCCGACAACACCGTTGTTCAGGGTTTGTTTGAACGGGAGTCGCCGACGCTGTTGATCTTGGTGGCCTTGGCCGGTGGCCTGGCCCGCGTGGGCAAGGCGATCTATG
>JANXWN010000421.1 GCA_025351125.1 Caulobacteraceae bacterium
CGTCGAGTTCGGCCGCCTCGTCTGATCGTCCTGCCTGGGCCGCTCGCGTCAGCCGAAGCATGGGACCGGGCAGCACGCCCGCCAGCACGCTGAAGAAGACGTTCGCGCCCGCCAGGAGCGATGGCGCGGTCCCCCAATCTCCGCTGTAGCCGATAGCGAAGGTCTTGGGAGTGCGCTCGCGGAGGCTTGTGATCTCGCCGGCGTAGTCGCCATTGCCCGGCAGCGGCATCTTGACGGCCGCGATGGCGGGCTTCGAGGCCAGGTCGGCGAGAAGTTCAAGCGGGAACGTGAAGCGGGTCGTGCCCGGGTTGTTGTAGATGCATAGGGGCAGGCCCACCGCGCTCGCAACCGCATGGAAGTGCAGCGCAACCTCGTCCGGCGTAAGCGGCGTGTAGGACATCGGCGCCAGCAACAGAGCATCCGCGCCCCTGGCCTCGGCGTCAGCGGCCAGTTCGATCGCCCAGCTTGTCCGTAGAGCGCCGACCCCGACCATAAGCGGCGCCCGACCGGCCACGCACTCCACAGCCGCCGCAACAGCCCGCCCGCGTTGCTCCCGATCCAGATAGGCGTAGGCTCCGGTGCTACCGAGCAGCCCGATCGAGTCCACGCCGGCCTTTACCAAGCGCTCAACTAGTAAACCGAGCGCGTCGGTATCCACCACCCCGTCCGCATCGGCGGGCGTCAAGGGAAAGGCGGACAGGCCCGTGAAGAGGGATGAGGTCATGGCAAACTCCGGCGGAGCATTCTTATTGCCCGAACTCGACCGCTGCGTCACGGATCGCGCGGCTAGCTTGCCCGCTGCCCACTCAACCCCGCTCTGACGGAAGTCCGGTTTCCGCCGACGACCGATGACAAGGTCGACCAAGGCTGGCTGAGCCATGCCTCCGAGGATGCGCACAGGCGCCGACCGCGTCCTGACATGACAAGAAGAGGGGGGCATCCGGAAAATCGAGGTGTTACGGGGTGGCTATCGGAGACGTGCGATATCTTGGACTGGGACTGGGACTGGGACTGGGACTGGGACTGGGGCTGGAGGTTGGGGGCGGGGCAGGCTACCTTGCTGATCGGGCCAGTCCGCCGGCGCAGGCTTTGGTCTCGCGTTTGGCCAAGTTGGGTGCGACGGCTTCCTCGAAACATCAAAAAATTGTTGGAAAAACTTTCCATGGACGCAGGCCGATTTGTGGTTACGGGGACCGACACCGGGATCGGCAAGACGGTGTTCGCCGCCGCTTTGACGGCCGCCCTGGGCGCGTCGTATTGGAAACCGATCCAAGCGGGTCTCGACGGGGAAACCGATAGCCAGGCGGTGGCGCGCTTGGCCGGGATCGGGGCCGAACGGATTTTGCCGGAGGCCTACCGCCTGGCCACGCCGGCATCGCCGCATTTTTCGGCGGAAATCGACAGCGTCGCGATCGATGCTGACCGGCTCGATCCGCCGCGTGTCGCGGGCCCGCTGGTGATCGAGGGGGCCGGCGGATTGCTGGTTCCCCTGACGCGTCAGATCCTGACGATCGACGTGTTCGCGCGATGGGGCTTGCCGGTCATTCTCTGCGCCCGAACCAGTCTAGGTGCGATCAATCACGCTCTTTTGTCGCTCGAAGCCTTGGCGGCGCGGCAAATTCCATTGACCGGGATCGCCTTTATCGGCGCCGAGGTTCCCGATACGCAAGCGACCATAGCGGCGTTTTCGGGCGCGCGGATTCTCGGTCGCTTACCGATACTGGATGTTTTGACGTCGCAAACACTGCGCGGCGCCTTCGCGACGAACTTTAGCCTGGCGGACTTCACGCGATGAGCGCTTCTCCGGTTTGGCATCCCTTCACCCAGCATGCCGTCGAGCCGCCAATGCCGCACGCGGCGCGGACCGAAGGCGCCTATATCGAGACTCGTGACGGGCGGCGGATATTCGACGCCATATCCTCGTGGTGGGTGATCACACACGGGCACCGACACCCGCCGATCATGGCGGCGATCCGAGCGGCGACCGAACAACTCGATCAGGTGATATTCGCAGGCTTCACCCATGAACCGGCCGAAGAACTGGCCAGGGCTTTGGTCGCGTTGGCGCCCGCCGGTTTAAACCACGTATTCTATTCGGATTCCGGATCGACCGCCGTCGAGGTGGCCTTGAAAATGGCCTTGGGCGTGTGCCGAGCGCGCGGTGACGGGCGAGATCGCATCGCGGTGATGCAGCACAGCTATCACGGCGACACCATCGGCGCGATGAGCATCGGAGAACGCGGGGTATTCAACGCCGCTTACGAACCCCTGCTGTTCGCCGTCGATACCCTGCCGTTTCCGGCGGCGGGTCGCGAACAAAATACCATCGATGCGTTTGAACGCTTGGCGAAAGCGGGCCGAACGGCCGCGATCATCGTCGAGCCGCTGATCCTGGGCGCCGGCG
>JANXWN010000399.1 GCA_025351125.1 Caulobacteraceae bacterium
CGCGGATTCGCGACTGCCGCGCGATACCGTGGGTCGTTTGATCGGGAAGATGGCGCATCCCCTCAACCGACCTCGCTTTGACGCCGCCGTCGGCCGGGTGGTCGAAGGCTATGGCGTTTTGCAGCCGAGGGTTTCGCCCGCCTTGCCGGTAGGGGCCGAAGGGACGTTGTTTTTACGCGCGTTTTCGAACGCCGGCGGGCTAGATCCATACGCGGCGGCCGTGTCCGACGTCTACCAGGACCTGTTTGGCGAAGGCTCGTACACCGGCAAGGGAATCTATGACGTCGATGCCTTCGAGGCAGCCTTGCGGGGCCGGGTTCCCGATGGCGTGATGCTGAGCCACGATCTGTTTGAAGGGGTGTTCGCCCGTTCGGGATTGGTGTCCGACGTCGAGGTCGTCGAGGATTTTCCCAGTCGTTACGACGCGGCGGCGATGCGCCACCATCGGTGGGCGCGGGGCGACTGGCAACTCGCGCCGTGGATCGCGGGTTTTACGCCACCACGCGACGCGCAGCGTGCGGCGGGCGGTGTTCCGCCTGTTGGTCGTTGGAAAATGCTCGATAATTTGCGGCGTTCGTTGTCGCCGCCGGCTCTCATCGGCGCCCTGATCGCCGGCTGGACCCTGCCGCCGGAACCTTCGGTGATGTGGACCGGCTTCATCCTGGCCACGGTCGTCGCCCAGCCCCTCATTCCCGTCCTGACCCGACTGTTCCCTCGCCGGCCGGGCGTTGTCGTCGCCAGTCACTTACGCGCGCTGGCCGACGAACTGGCCTTGGCGATTATTCAATCGAGCCTCATGATCGTGTTTCTGGCTCATCAGGCTTGGTTAATGGCCGACGCCATCGGCCGGACCTTGGTCCGCCTGCTGGCGACGCGCCGCCATTTGCTGCAATGGGTTCCGGCGGCGCAGGCGGGTTTCGGACCGCAACCGCGCCTCGGTAACTTTTATCGGCAAATGTCAGGCGCGCTGGTGGTCGCGGTCGCGGCGCCGGCCATAGCCTGGTTCGGGGCGCACCGGGTCTCGCCGATCGCACTGCTATTTGCCCTGGTGTGGGTCGCCTCTCCGGCGATTGCTCTGTGGACGAGCCTACCGCCGCGGATACCCGGTCGCCGGCCCGCCAGCGCGGAAGACTCGGCCGCCTTGCGCCTGATCGCGCGACAGACTTGGCGGTTTTTCGAAACCTTCGTGACGCCCGCAGAGAATATGCTGCCGCCGGATAATTTTCAGGAGTCGCCGCAGCCGGTCGTGGCGCATCGCACGTCGCCGACCAATATCGGCCTTTACTTGATGTCGATTGTCAGCGCGCACGATTTTGGCTGGATCGGCGCCCTGGGGGCGATCGAGCGACTGGAGGCCACGTTCGCCACTCTAGCGGTGATGACGCGGCACCGGGGGCACTTTCTAAACTGGTACGATACGCGCGACCTGCGTCCGCTCGACCCGCCCTATGTGTCTTCGGTGGACAGCGGAAACTTGGCGGGCCACTTGTTAGCGGTTGCGGGCGCGTGTCGAGAATGGCGCAATTTGGTTTTGGACGACCGACGGATTGCCGACGGCGTGTTGGACGCCTTGGCGCTGGCGCGGCGCGAGGCGGGGTTGATCAGTCAGGCTCGGCCGTTAAGCGTGACGCTTCGACGGTTCAACACTGAATTGGATCATCTGGCGACGGCCGTGCGGTCTGCGGACAACGACTTCGCCACCCACATGGAGCAATTGACCGACTTCGCGGCGATCCTGGTCGAAACGGCGCGAGAGATCGGCGTGCAGGACAACGGCGCCGGCGGCGAGGACGTCTTGTTTTGGGCCGAAGCGGCGCATGACAGCTTGGCAAGTCACCAACGTGACCGGGCGGGCGACCTTCCGGCCGCCGCCGACGCGCGGCTACAGGCACTTGAAACGACCGCGCGAGCGGCGGCGATGGCGATGGAATTTGATTTTCTGCTCGATCCCGATCGCCTGCTGTTGTCGATCGGCTATCTGGTGCGCGAGAGCGCGCGCGACCCCAGTTGCTATGATTTGTTGGCCTCGGAAGCCCGGTTGGCCAGTTTCGTGGCGATCGCCAAGGGCGATGCCCCGGCGCGGCACTGGTTTCGTCTCAGCCACGCCGTTACCCCCGTAGAGGATGGCGCTGCGTTGATTTCGTGGTCAGGGTCGATGTTCGAATATTTAATGCCCTCGCTCGTCATCGCCGCGCCCGAAGACAGCTTGATCGAGCAGACCAATCGCTTGGTTGTTCGCCGCCAGATCGACTACGCGGACGCACTGGGAACGCCCTGGGGCATTTCGGAATCGGCGTTCAACGCGCGCGATCTCGAACTTACCTATCAATATTCAAATTTCGGCGTGCCGGGACTGGGGCTTAAGCGTGGCTTGGCGGGCAATGTAGTGATCGCGCCTTATGCCACCGCGCTGGCGAGCATGGTCGATCCGCACGCCGCGACCCGAAATCTCGAGCGCCTCGAGGCGGTCGGGGCGCGCGGTCGTTATGGATTTTACGAGGCCTTGGACTTCACGGCCGCCCGCCTGCCGGACGGCGCCACGTTCGCAATGGTGCGCGCCTTCATGGCGCATCATCAAGGCATGACGGTCACCGCCATCGCCGACACAGTGTTGGGCGGTCTCATGCGCCGGCGCTTTCACGCTGAGCCGATGGTCCAGGCGACCGAGCTTTTGCTGCAAGAGCGCGTGCCACGCGATGTCACCGCGACACCGCCGACGGTGTTGGATCCCGTTGCGGCGGGGGAAGGCCGTGAGACGGCCGGTCCCGGCGCTTGGCGAAACGCCAGTCCGTGGGGCGCGACGCCGGCCGTCCACCTGCTATCCAACGGTCGATATTCGGTCATGCTCACGGGAGCCGGGTCCGGCTACAGCCGCTGGCGGGATCTGGCGGTCACGCGCTGGCGCGAAGACGCAACCTGCGACGATTGGGGATCGTATGTTTTGTTGCGCGACGTCGTGGGCGGGCAGCTTTGGTCGGCGGCCTATCAGCCGATCGGCGCCGAGTCCGATAGTTACGAGGTTACGTTCAACGAGGCGCACGCCAAATTCGAACGTCGCGACGCAAGCTTGGCGACGACGCTGGAAGTGTTGGTGTCGGCCGAAGACGACGCGGAGGTTCGGCGCGTCACGCTGATTAATCTCGGCGACGAGTCCCGAGAGATCGAGGTGACGTCGTATGCCGAATTGGTTTTAGCGCCGCAGAGCGCCGACGTCGCCCATCCGGTGTTTTCCAAGATGTTTATCGAGACCGAACATTTGGCGGGGCGGGGCGCGCTGTTGGCGCATCGGCGGCAACGTTCCTCGACCGATCCGGAGGTGTGGGCGGCCCACCTCGCGATCGTCGACGGGGTCGCGGTGGGCAAGCGCGAGTTCGAGACTGATCGGGCCCGATTTATCGGTCGTGGCGGCAACATTCGAGCGCCGATCGCGGCGATCGACGGACGCGCTTTGGCCGGTGAGACCGGCGCGGTGCTCGATCCGATTTTCGCCTTGCGGCGTCGCGTCAAGATTGCGCCCGGCGCCATGGCCCGCATCGATTTTTGGACCATGGTCGCCGGCTCGCGCGAGGATATCTTGGGCCTGATCGACAAACACCACGACACGGGGGCTTTCGAGCGCGCCGCCGCCTTGGCGTGGACGCAGGCTCAAGTGCAACTGCGCCATCTTGGGATCGATCCAGCTTCGGCGGCGCAGTTTCAACGGTTGGCGGGCCACACAATTTTCGCGGCGCCGGCGCTGCGACCCGCCTCTGACATCATTGAAAGCGGCCGAGGCGCACAGTCGGAGCTGTGGAGCCTGGGTATATCGGGCGATCTACCCATCATTCTCGTGCGTTTGTCGGAGGTGACCGAGTTAAGTATCGCCCGCGAAGCGCTGCAGGCGGTCGAATACTGGCGCGTCAAGCGCCTGGCCGTCGATTTGGTCATTCTCAACGAGCGGGCCATATCCTACGTGCAAG
>JANXWN010000402.1 GCA_025351125.1 Caulobacteraceae bacterium
ATCTTCGAGATCACCTGCAGAGCGATGCGGCTCGGCAGGTTGGCCTTGATGACGCCGGTGATCACGTCCACCGACGGGCGCTGCGTCGCCATGATCAGGTGGATGCCCGCCGCCCGCGCCATTTGCGCCAGCCGCTGCACCGCGCCTTCGATCTCCTTGCCGGCCACCATCATCAGGTCGGCGACCTCGTCGATGATCACCACCAGCATCGGCATGGGCTCAGGCGTGATCTTCTCGCTCTCGTAGATCGCCTGGCCGCGGTCGTCGAAGCCGGTCTGGATGGTGCGCACGAAATGTTCGCCCTTGGCGATGGCTTCACGGGCGCGCTCATTGTAGCCGCTGACGTTCCGCACGCCGATCTTGGACATCCGCCGATAACGATCCTCCATCTCGCGCACCGTCCATTTCAGCGCGACGATGGCCTTTTTCGGATCAGTGACCACCGGGGCCAGGAGGTGCGGGATACCGTCATAGATGCTGAGTTCCAGCATCTTCGGATCGATCATGATGAAGCGGCATTGTTCGGGCGAGAGGCGATAGAGGATCGATAGGATCATGGCGTTGACGCCCACCGACTTTCCCGATCCGGTGGTGCCGGCGATGAGGAGGTGAGGCATTTTGGCCAAGTCGACGATATACGGATCGCCGCCGATGGTTTCTCCGAGCGCCATGGGCAGGGCTTGACCGGCTTTTTCATATTCGGCGCTGGAGAGTAGATCGCGTAAATAGACCGTCTCTCGGTGATGGTTGGGCAGTTCGATGCCGATGGCGTTGCGGCCCGGCACGACGCTGACCCGGCAGGCGGCGACGCTCATCGAGCGGGCGATATCGTCCGACAAGGCGACAACGCGAGCGGATTTGACGCCGGGCGCGGGGACTAATTCGTAAAGCGTGACAACCGGGCCGGGGCGGATGTGATCGATAGCGCCGCGCACGCCGAACTCGGCAAGGACGCTTTCGAGCAACTGGGCATTTTGGCGCAGCGCGGCCTCGTCGATCGCCGAGGCGCGAGGCTTGGGCTTGGCCAACATCATCAGTTCGGGCAGTTTGAAGCCTTTGGCGTCGTCGAACGGCAAGGTCGGTTGGGTTTCGCGCGCTTCGCGGCGAGAGGTTTTCGCCGCGGTCTTGGGCGGCCTGATTTCCAGGGCCCCGGCGCCGTCGTTGTCAAACGCCGCGTCCAGCCGCGGATCGACCGCCTTCGACGGGTTTTCCGCGCGTATTTTCAGGCCGGTCGTGCGCGCGGCCGGTTGCGAGGGAGCGGCGCGGTGTGGCGTGCCGGCGGTGCCGGGGCGGACCTTTCCGATGGCAAAGTTCAGGGCCGCCGCGCCGATCACCGCCAAGACGCCCGCAACCAGCCAGCGCAACTGCGGCCAAGTAGCGACGTCGAGCGGTTTGATCGCCAGCGCCAGCAGGCTGTCGCCGATCATGCCGCCCAAACCGGCGCTTAAAGGCCAGGAGGCGGGAGGCGCGGGGACCGCCAAGGCGGCCGCCACAGCCATCACGCCCAGCACGACGGCAAACGTTCGAACGCCAAGAGACCGCAACCTTTTTTCGTTACGACCCCGAACCAGACGCACCGCGCCGGCGATCAACAGGACGGCGGGAACCGCCGCGGCCGCCAATCCCAAAGGCTGCAGCGTGAAATCAGCCAAGTCGGCGCCAAAATCGCCTAACCAGTTGGCGGGCGCGCCGCGCGCCGAGGCGTTCAGGCTGGCGTCGCCGGCGTGGTAGCTGATCAGGGCGCCGGACATCGTCAGACCCGCGGCGGCGATGATCGCGCCGCGCGCTCGGGCGGCGGGCATGCCGACCCATCCTTGCCGCACAGTCTCCACAATGAGCGCCGCGCCGCGGGGTCGCGCCGATCTCGCCATGCCGATCTTTCCTTGCGCCAAAGCCAAAGCAATCGACTTTGGACGATCAGGCGTTAACGCTGATTTACTTTTTGGGCGCGTCGGGCTGTCGGTCGGGATGGGCGACGATAAAGGCCGGGTGGCGCGCGGCGGTGGCGGCCGCGACGCTCAGCGCCGGGTAGCGCGCCATATCCACCGCAAATCGGCTCGCGGACCAAATTTGCGGCACGAGGACGCAATCGGCCAGGGTTGGCGCGGTCCCAAAAGCGAAGCCGCGCCCGTGCCGGGCTACCATCGGCTCCAAGGCCGCGAAGCCGTCATGGATCCAGCGTGCGCCCCATGCCATTTGATCCGCCTCGCCAAGGGGGTGTCCCAAGCCCTGCAAAGCCTGCAACACCCGCAGATTATTCAACGGATGTACGTCGCAGGCGACCACGCCCATCATGGCGCGGACGGTTGCGCGATCGTCGGCGCCCGTCGGCAGCAACGGCGGCCGCGGGTGTGTTTCGTCGAGCCATTCCAAAATTGCCGTGCTTTGCGTGAAGATGCGGCC
>JANXWN010000416.1 GCA_025351125.1 Caulobacteraceae bacterium
CTGGACGAGCTGATGCCCCGCCTCGCGGCCTTGAGCCAACCGCCCGATATTATCATTTCCGACTATCGGTTGCGTGGCGGCGAAAACGGGATTGCGGTTATCGAGCACATCTTGGCGCACTACGATCGCAACATCCCCGCCATGCTGATCACCGGCGACACCGCGCCCGACCGGATCAGCGAAGCGCAAACAAGCGGTTTTACCCTGCTACACAAACCTTTGTCGAACAGCAAACTTCGCGCCGCGATCGGCAACCTGCTTAGAGGCTAACCCGGCGGGCGTCGCGCGCGATGTTCGCGGCTTGCGCGCGGTTGGCGACGTTTAATGATCTTAGAATGGCGGTGACGTGAGCCTTGACGGTCTTTTCCGACAGTCCGAGTTGGTAAGCGATTTCTTTGTTGGCAATGTCTTCACTGATCAGCGCCAGGACTTCGGCCTGTCGTTCGGTAAGCCCGGCCAGTCCGCCGCTTCGTTCGCCGCCGCCGGCGTGTAGGGAATGAGATCCGCTCATCACGAACGGCGGCACATAAACTTCGCCGTCGAGCACCAGGCGCAACGCCGCCAGCAAGGTGGTGGGCGTCGCCGACTTGGGGATAAACCCCAGGGCGCCGTGCGCCAAGGCGCTTCGCACATCGCTCGCCGCCTCCGACGACGACAAGACAACGACCGGTAGATCCGGATGCAGTCGGCCAAAGGCGTCAAGCGCCTCCATCCCGCTGACCCTTGGCAAGACCAAGTCTAAAAACACCACGTCGAGATCGGGGTGTTCACCAGCGCGGGCTAACGCAGTTTCGCTATCGCCGGCGTGGATCACCGTCGCGCCTTCGACGCCGTGCCGCAACACAGCGGAGAGGCCCTCACGGACGACGGCATGGTCATCGACGACGAGAAATTTCATGGCTGTTCATCGTAGGCGTTCGCGCCGCGTCGACAAGGCCCCGTGAGGTCTCACGGCGCGCGCTCCGTGGTCTTAAGACCACGGTCCGATTTACAGCGAAAGACGATTGAGGAAGACAGTGAATTTCGCAAAAAATGGAGACGAAGTTCGATGCGTGTACGTGAAATGAAGATCCGGCCGATGGCCCTGGCCGCCGGCGTCGCGCTCTCTTTGATCCTCGTTAACATCGCCGCGGCGGCGACGGTTGTCACAACGTTTACAGGCACGGTTAGCGTCGGGCTCGATCGTACGGGCCTTTTCGGCGCGCCCGGCGCCAGTCTTGCGG
Organism: Caulobacteraceae bacterium; assembly: GCA_025351125.1. Taxonomy (GTDB): domain Bacteria; phylum Pseudomonadota; class Alphaproteobacteria; order Caulobacterales; family Caulobacteraceae; genus Acaudatibacter. The sequence continues at coordinate 1,224 of JANXWN010000416.1, forward strand.
GCGACGCGTTTAAGGCGGTCTACACGACCGACGACACCGCGCCGGGCGCGGTCAGTTCATCGACCACGCGGTTCGACTCGCAAATCACTGGAGGTCCGGGTGTGTCGCCGGTCAAGGCTAGCCTCGAAATCAACGGTGTGACGTTTTTTGTCAGTGGCGGAGCCGGCGGCGAAACGCGACGCGGCGGCGATACAAATCCGACCAGTTCAGTGACGCTGTTTGCCGCCGGCGATGACGCCAACACCGGATTGTCGAACTTCGTTTCGTCGTTCACCGACCACTTTTCTTTATCGTCGGATTATCATGCCGCGCTCAACCATGTCGTGCGGAGCGACGATGGGACCGGCGATTATTTTTTTACCGGTGACGGCACGAATACGTTCGCTTGGGCCAAATTCGATGTCGCAACCGTAACGGTGCAATCGGTCGGCGGCGCCGTTCCGGAACCTGGACCTTGGGCTTTGATGGTTTTGGGTATCGGCGGTCTGGGCGCCGTTCTGCGCCGGCGCTCACGGAATGTCGAAAGATGGTCGGTCTGAGCCTTACGGCGTTGAGAGCGCGCGCGGGCACGGCAGGCGTACCGCCCAACGGTCTTAAGACCACGGTCCTATTTACGCCGGACTTCGGGCCTGTTTAAGTCTAAATATCGCCTCGATCATTTCGGGATCGGCAGGTGAACGCCTTTCAATTGGAACCCAGCGCGATGTCGATCAGAAACCTTCGTCTTTCAATGCTTGGCGCCGCGGTCGCCGCGGGACTATCGCTCGCCGGCGCCGCGTCGGCCGCGGTCGTGACCGTGAGCGGTTTCGCCGGTCCGTGGAACCCCGCCATCGCCGGCAATCCGGCGTACGGCGTCGGCGACAACGCCCCTGCGGCGTTTCTGACGGTCACCGCCGGCGACAATATCACCATCCAATATCTGTCGGGCCTGACCGGCGCGTTCGGCGGCGGTCCTTCCACGGTGGACGCCCTGGGCTATGTCGGCTTGATTTTCGGCAGCGGCGCGGGCTTTACCGGCATTGGCTCGTCCGGAACATTCTTCCCCAGCCACGCCATCGACCCCGGCAATACCGGCGCTCCAATTTATCTTAACGCCCTGATCGGCGACTTCGTCGATTCTTCGGGGGTCGTCTTAAGCGTCTTCGCTCCCGGAAACGGGCCCTTTAGCATTCAAGCTCCGATTGGCGCTGTCGCGCTGCAATTCGGCGTCAACGACGATATCTTCGCCGATAATTCCGGCGCCTTGAAGATTGACGTGACGGGCGCCACCGGCGGCGGGGTCCCCGAACCCCTCGCTTGGACGATGATGCTGGTCGGTTTCGGCGGCGTCGGCGGCGTGCTGCGGCGGCGGCGGTTGACGCTGGCCTGAACGAACCGACGCGTGACCGCGTTCGCCGGTGCTAGAGCACGATGATTTTAGACGGAACCGTCCAAAATCTGAATCGTGCTCTAAAAGCAAAAGTCTAGAGCCTGATTTAGCGTTTACATCTGTGCCGTGTAAACTCATCAGACTCTAGGAAGAGTTAGGTTTCCCGACGCGGCAAGGCCGGCAGGCCGCCCATGACGAAACGGACGACGAACTCGGCGGCTCCGTCGACGTCGCGCGGCGTTCGTGACATCATGATGTCGCCGACCTCACGCGCGACGGCGATCGCGGCGCTGGAGAGATACTCGATATCGATCCGAGCGGAAAGATCGCCGCCCATGATCTGGGCGATCGCGCCGCGCACTTCGTCATAGACCGACAGGATTTCGGGGGTGTTGCGCGTATGGGGCATCGGGCCGCCCGGTCGCTCGGTCAGCCAGGCTTCGTGCTCGCCGGCGAGAAATTCGAAGAACGCCCGCACCGCCGCGCGCAGATAGGATTCGACGTCGCTCGCTTCGGCGGAAAGGGCCGTCAGAATCGGTCGAAACCGGCGTGCGCCGTCGTCGGTCAGGGCGTCGAACACCTCTTCTTTCGAACGGAAGTAGTTGTAGAAGGCGCCGACGGACAGGTCGGTGCGTCGGATAATGTCCCGCACGCTCGCCCCCTCGAAACCCGTCTCGCCGAACACGGCGCGCGCCGCGTCGAGGATCGCTTGGCGGTTGGCCGCCTTCGATTGTTCGCGCTTTCCGGGATTAAGATCGAGAACTTGCGACATGGATGGGGTAAATCGACTAGACGAGCGGCGAAGTCCAGTCACGGCGTCGTCGGTCGCGGCCTGTTCGAGGAGACCCGCCTTGCTGACGCTGTATTACGCCGCTCACACCTGCGCTCTGGCCACCCACATCGCGCTGGAAGAGGCGGGGGCGGACTATAATTTGGTTCGGGTCGATTTCGCCAAAACCGAACAGTGCGGCGCCGACTATCTCAAGGTAAATCCCAAGGGCCGGGTCCCCGCTCTGGCGACCGAGCACGGTGTTCTCACCGAAACACCCGCTCTGTTGATCTACGTCGCTGAACGCTATTCGAACGAAGGCCTCGCGCCGCTGGACGACGCCTTCGATCTGGCCCGGACACAGGCTTTTAACAGCTATCTCTGCTCGACGGTCCATGTCGCTCATGCCCATCGCATGCGCGGCCATCGCTGGGCCGACGACGAGGCGACGATCGCAGGAATGCAGCGCGCGGTTCCCCGATCGGTCGCAGCGGCCTTCCAATTGATCGAGGACGGCTTGCTCAAGGGTCCCTGGGTGTTGGGCGAGCGATTCAGCGTATGCGACGCCTATCTTTTCACCCTCGCCCAATGGCTTGAAGCGGATGGTGTGGATCCCGCCCGCTTTCCGCGCGTCATCGCCCACCGCAGCCGGGTTTCCGAGCGTGAGGCGGTGAAACGCGCGATTGAGGCGGAGGTCGCTAAACCCTAAACGGTGCGCTTGGACCGATCTTTCTCGTTCGCGCCTTGGATCATGGCGCGGGCGTCAGTCCATTGTTGATCGGTCCAGCCGCTGAGGGCCGCGAAATTGCCGCCGCCGGCGTTCCAAGCGCCTCCGTCAATGCCGATGGTCTGGCCGGTGACGTATTCGCTCATTGGATGCAGCAAATAGACCGCCAGATTGCCCAGCTCGGGCATTCTGCCGACCCGACCCATCGGGATCGAATTCACACTGCTGCTTGAGTCCGTGCTTTGGCCCGGGCTGAGGCGCGCCCACGCGCCCTCGGTCGGAAACGGACCCGGCGCGATGGCATTCAGCCGGATACCCTTGGGTCCCCATTCGGCGGCGAGCGATTGGGTCATGACATTCAGACCAGCCTTAGACATCGCCGATGGGACGGTGAAGGGTCCGCCGCTCCAGACCCACGTCGTCAGGATGGAAATCACCGATGCTTTCTTGCCTTCGGCGATCCAACGTTTGCCGCAATCGAGCGTAACGAAAAACGAGCCGCGAAACACGATGTTGGCGATAGCGTCGAAAGCGCGGGGCGATAAGTCCTCAGTGCGGCTGATGAAATTACCCGCCGCGTTGTTGATCAAGCCGGTCAGGGCGCCGCCGTCGGCCCAAATCAGATCAAGCATGTCGTGGATGGCCTCGGGTACGCGGATGTCGCACGCCATGCCAACCACCTTGCCGCCGTGCGCCGCCATCAGCTTGGCCGCCGTCTCGTCTAATACGCCGCCCCGACGTCCGCAAATATACACCGTGGCGCCCAGGATCAGGCAGGCCTCCGCCATTTCCTTGCCCAATCCGGTTCCGCCGCCGGTAATAAGAATTCGTTCGCCGGTCATTAATCCGGGTTTGAACATCAGGTCATCGGGGGTCACGGCGCGTCTCCTCTTGGTGTGACCCACATTCTGTTGGACTGTCCCTAGGGTAGGTCAAGCGGTCTTGAGACGTTTGGCCAAGGCCCTCGCGGCGGCGGGCGCGCGCACCTTTCCAGCGCTGATGAAAAAAGCAAACACGTCACGGCCGGCGGCGGCGTGGTCTTGGAACCGACTAGCCCAGGCATCGAGTGCGTCGTCGGCGTAACCCGTCTCGATGTCTTCGGACCCTCGCATCAGCCGTGCGTAGGCGAAATCCGCCGTCGTCTCGTCGATCAGCGGGTAATCGGGGTTGTCCGACAGACAGATCGCCACGCCTCGCGCGCCGCACAGATCATAGAAGACTGGATCGACGAAGCTGGCGTTGCGCACCTCGACACAGTGACGAAGACGTCGCCCCTGAAGTTTCGCGGGCAAGAGATCGAGGAAGGCCGCGAAATCCACCGGATCAAACTTTTTCGTGGCCATGAACTGCCACAGGATAGGGCCCAGACGGTCGCCCAGTTTTTCAAGGCCCTGACTCATGAACTTGTTGATCGAGGCGCCCGCCTCGCCCAGAACGCGGCGGTTGGTGCAGAA
>JANXWN010000452.1 GCA_025351125.1 Caulobacteraceae bacterium
CGAAGGCCGATACGCCCCCGCCGACCGCGTCTGTCGCCTTCACGCCCAAGCCCGCCGCCTTGCCGTTCGATCCCAAGACCGTCGGCTGGCTGTCGGAAAAGCTGCTGACCAGTCACCATGACAACAACTACGTCGGCGCGGTGAAGCGCTTGGGCGCCATTTCCGCCCAATTCGCCGCCCTCGATCCGACGACGGCGCCCGGTTTCGTGATCAACGGTCTTAAGCGCGAAGAACTGATCGCCTGGAACTCAATGGTGTTGCACGAGCTGTATTTTTCCGGCTTCGGAGCGCCCAACAAGCCCAGCGCGGCATTGGCGGCGGCGATCGAACGCGACTTCGGCAACGAGGCGCGCTGGCGGGCGGAGTTTACCGGCATGGGCAAGGCGCTGGGCGGCGGGTCCGGCTGGGTTTTGTTGACATGGAGCCCGCGTGACAAGAGGCTCACCAACCAATGGGCGTCCGATCACACCCAAACCATGGCCGGCGCAGCGCCGATTTTGGTGATGGACATGTATGAGCACGCCTATGCCATGGACTTTGGGGCCAAGGCGGGCGCTTACGTCGACGCCTTCATGGCGCGCGTCAATTGGACCGCCGCCGACGCCCGTTTTGCCAAAACGGCCGCGTGAGCCTCGCCGACGATCCACTCACGCCGAGATTTCGCGCGGCGCTTAGGTTGTGGTTGAAAATCGGCCTGATTTCGTTCGGCGGCCCGGCGGGACAGATTGCTATCCTGCATCAGGAGTTGGTCGACCGCCGCCGATGGATCGACGAGCGGACGTTTCTCACCGCGCTGAATTTCTGCATGTTGCTCCCCGGCCCGGAAGCTCAGCAGTTGGCCACGTATCTGGGGTTGAGGCTGCACGGCGTGAAAGGGGCCTTGGCGGCGGGGGTTTTATTCGTGGTTCCCGGCGCGTTGGTGTTGTTGGCTTTAGCTTGGCTAGCCGCCGCGCAGGGGTCTTGGCCGCCGTTGCAGGCCGCGTTCAAGGGCATGTTGCCGATCGTGGTGGCCCTCGTCGCGCAGGCAGTGTGGCGTTTGGGCGGTCGCACGCTAAAGACTCCGATTGCCTGGGCTTTGGCCGTCTCGGCCTTTGTCGGGCTCGGCCTTTTGGGGATTGGCTTTGCATGGGTCATCGGCGGCGCCGTAGTGATCGGACTGGTCGCCGATCGCTTGGGCTATCGGATTGCGCCCGTCGGTCACGCCATGGCCGCCGATACGACCGACCGAGCGACGGTCATCTGGGCCGACACGACAATGCGTTTCCTGCGGTTGACGGTGACGTTTGCAGCGCTGTGGGCCGCGCCGGTGGTCTTGGTTTTGCTAACGGTGGGTCCCGCGCCGTTCGCGGACGTGGCGATATTTTTCACGCAAGCGGCGTTTGTCACCTTTGGCGGGGCCTACGCCGTGCTGCCGTTCGTCGCACAAGGGGCCGTCGCCCATTATGCGTGGCTATCCCGCGCCGAGATGGTGCACGGCTTGGCATTGGCCGAGACGACGCCCGGACCGCTGATCCTGGTGACGCAGTACGTCGGCTTCTTCGCCGGATGGAACGCTGCTCTCGCGGGTCACGCCGCGGGCCTGTCGCCGCTGGCGGCCGGGATGATCGCCGCCGCGGTAACGACGTGGGTGACCTTTTTGCCGTGTTTCTATTTCGTGCTGGCCGGCGCACCCTTGGTCGAGCGTTTGGCGCGCGACCGCCGCGCCCACGCCGCCCTGTCGGGCGTCACCGCCGCCGTTGTAGGGGTCATCGCGACCTTGGCCTTGAGCATCGGTCGCGAAGCGTTTTTCGTCGCGTCCCGACCGGACCCCGTCGCGATCGCGGTGGCGGCCGTCGCCTTTCTCGCGGCGTGGCGGTTCAAGGTCGGCGCGCTGTGGCTTGTAGTGGCGGGCGCGTCATATGGCTTTTGCCGTTTTGTGCTGGCCGCAATGCTGTTTTGAACAGGCGGTGAGAATCAAGCTGGCGGCGCGCCGCCGCTGGCGGCGGCATCGCGGAGGTCCAACTGCGCGCGGATCTCGCCGTGGCGTTTGGCGTCGAGATCGTAGCCGATATAGCAGGCCGCCCCCAGCATCACGAATACCACCGGGCCGATCAGATAGACCAGCGCCATGCCGTGAATGGCGGCGAGCGTATTGTGCGCGCCCTCCTCGGGGTGAAAGCCGATCAGGCTGAGCATGCCAAAGGAGAATCCGATGCTCAGACCAGCGGCGATT
>JANXWN010000464.1 GCA_025351125.1 Caulobacteraceae bacterium
ATCTGTTGCGCGAAATGCAACGGCGAGACGTCCGTTACGGTCTGGAAACCATGTGCATCGGCGGCGGTCAGGGTATAGCGGCGGTCTTCGAGGCGGCGTAACCCCGCATCGCGAGAGCCCAAATGATCCCCACCCTCGAGCAAACCGATCCCGCGGCGCTCAAGGTTTTCGACGACATCATCGACGTGCGCAGTCCCGCCGAATTCGCCGAGGATCACCTGCCCGGGGCAATCAACCTTCCGGTGCTCGATAACGATCAACGCGCCCGCGTCGGCACGATTTATGTTCAAGAGTCGCGCATGTTGGCGCGAAGGATCGGCGCGGCTCTCGTGGCGCGCAATATAGCGGCGCATTTGGACGGTGCCTTGCAGGAAAAACCCGCCTCATACGCCCCCCTGGTTTATTGCTGGCGCGGCGGCCAGCGTTCTACAGCCATGGCCACGGTTTTGACGCAGGTGGGGTGGCGCCCGAGCCTGCTCGCCGGCGGCTATCGCACCTATCGACGGCGCGTGACGAGCGCGCTTTATCAGACGTCGGACTCTTTAAGCGTTGTGTTGCTCGACGGCTTTACCGGATCGGCCAAGACCGAAATCCTACATCGATTAGCTACGTTGGGTTTGCAAATTATCGATCTGGAGGGATTGGCGGATCATCGCGGATCGCTGTTCGGTGGCCACGCGGCGCGCGCTCAGCCCAGTCAAAAGCTGTTCGAGTCTCGCCTCATGCACGCCCTGGAACAACTCGATCCTCGGCGGCCGGTCGTCGTCGAAGCCGAATCCAGCAAGATTGGCGAGATCAATCTGCCCCCGGGCTTGTGGAAATCCATGTCGGCGGCGCCGCGCATCGAGATCCGCGCCCCGCGGCCTGAACGCGCCCGCTACCTTACCACGGCCTACCGCGATATTATGGGTGACATCGACGCCTTGAACGCCGCCCTCGCCAAATTGCCTCGCCATTTGGGCGCCGAACAACGTGCGGCCTGGCGCGCCTTGGCGCAAGCCGGCGAGTTTTGCGCCTTGGCCGAAAGCCTGATCGAACAGCATTACGATCCGGCATACGAGCGCTCGCGCCGACAAGACGTGCGCCCGTCGTTGGGGGTGGTCACCGTCGATGCCCTCGACGTTACGGAGATCAATCGAGCGGCGCGGGACGTGGCGGCGACATTGCTGGCTTCGCCTCCCCGGGAAGACGTCCCGGCGAAGGCCGGCAAGGGGGCCAACCCGACTGCGTAATAGGCCCGCCGGCGCCGCTGCCCCCTCGTCTCGGCGAAAAAAAACACACCGAGCCACTTCCCCCACCAGGCGAAGAGACGCAAAACACGCTGCGGTAACTCGATTGCCCGCATCACCGAGAGCCCATGACAGACACGGTACGTCTTACCTCCTTGGCCCACGGCGGCGGTTGTGGTTGCAAGCTCTCGCCGGGGGTGTTGCGCGACATCCTCGCGGGCATGCCGGTGGCCGATCAGTTCAAGGACCTGGTGGTGGGGACCGAGACGAGCGACGACGCGGCGGTTTGGCGCTTGAATGACCAACAGGCCTTGGTGGCGACCACCGATTTTTTCATGCCGGTGGTGGACGATCCGCGCGACTTCGGCCGCATAGCCGCGACCAACGCCCTTTCCGACGTTTACGCCATGGGCGCGACGCCAATTTTTGCTCTGGCGATCGTCGGCATGCCGGTAGGCCAATTGCCGGTCGAGACCATCGCGGCGATCCTGGAGGGCGGCGCGTCGGTGTGCGCTGCGGCGGGAATTCCCGTGGCGGGCGGCCATTCCATCGACAGCGTCGAGCCGATTTATGGCCTGGTGGCCTTGGGGCTAGTTCACCCCAGGCGGCTGTTAAAAAACAGCACGGCTCGCGCGGGCGACGTCTTGATTCTTACCAAGGCGTTGGGCGTTGGCGTCCTGAGCGCGGCGTTTAAGCAGGGTCGATTGGAGCCGGCCGGCTACGAAGCGCTGATCGAGTCGACGACCCAGCTGAACACGCTCGGCGCTGAACTTCCTGACATTGCGGGCGTGCATGCGGTCACCGACGTCACCGGTTTCGGACTGCTTGGCCATACCCTGGAAATGTGTCGTGGGGCAGGATTGACCGCCTATGTCGGGGAACAGCCCCCACTCCTGACCAGCGTCGAAACCTTGGCCCGCGCCGGCGTGCGCACCGGCGCGGCGACCCGCAATTGGGACAGCTACGGCGATGCGGTGCGCCTGCACCCCGCGCTGGCATCCTGGCGCCGCGACGTGCTCAGCGATCCGCAAACCAGCGGTGGTCTGCTGATTGCCGTCGACCCGGAGGCGGAAAGCGAAGTTTTATCTCTCGCTCGTCGCCGCGGGTTTCAGACCGCGGCGAGAGTGGGACGCCTGGGCCGTGGCGCGCCCATCGTCGTCGTTGGTGGAGCGGTCTAGCGCGATATCCAAATATGGCTTAGCCGTGCGGGCGCCGGCTTCGTCGGCAATTCGCTCCTCAGTCTAAGGGTCTCCAATGAAATCGAAACTGATTGTCGCGACGCTCGCGCTTGGGCTTGTCGCCAACGGCGCCAGCGCCGGTTGCCTCGGCGGCGCCGTTGTCGGCGGCGTCGCGGGCCATATGGCTCACCACCACGCTGTCGCCGGCGCGATCGGCGGCTGCATCGTCGGCCACGAATTGGCTGTGCACAAAAAGAAGCGACTCGCAGCGCAACGCGCCGCCGCGAGAGCCGCGGCCACGCCGTCCGGGGCGATGGCGCCTGCCCACTAGCCAGCCGTTTGTCGATCCTGTCCAAGGTGGTGCGTTCACGCCGCCTTGGACATCTCCTATGTTAAAACCACCGACAGGGAAGACCCGATGCCCACCGCAAGTCTGGATTTTCTGGTTGCGCTTGACGACCTGCGTCGCACCCGATGGACAAAAACCCCACTGTCGGCCTTGACGGACGGTCAGGCTCGCCTCGCCGTCGATCACTTCGCCTTCACCGCTAACAACATCACCTACGCCGCGTTCGGCGGCGCGATGGGTTATTGGGATTTCTTTCCCGCGCCGGAAGGGTGGGGCCGGGTGCCGGTGTGGGGCTTCGCCGACGTCGCCGAAAGCCGGGTGGCCGGTCTGGCGGTCGGTGAACGAATTTACGGCTACTTCCCGATGTCGAGCGATTTGATCGTCAATGTGGACAAGCTGAGCGCCGGTGGATTTACCGACGCCTCGCCCTGGCGCGCGGCGCGAGCCGCCGTCTACAATCAGTATTCGCGCATGGCCGCGGACCCGTCATACACCCTTGAGCGCGAGCCGGAGCAGGCGATTCTGCGCCCTCTGTTCATGACATCGTTCCTGATCGACGACTTCTTGCATGACAACGCGTTTTTCGGCGCAAAAACGGTTTTGATCTCCAGCGCCTCGAGCAAGACCTCGTTGGGTCTTGCATTTACTCTCAAACGCGCGGCGCGGCCCGGCATCGAGACCGTCGGCTTGACCTCGGCCGCCAACGCCGCCCTGGTGCATCGCACGGGCTATTATGATCGCGTCGTCCTGTATGACGCTATCGGCGCCCTGCCGGTCGGCCCGTCGGTGTTTGTGGACATCGCCGGCGGCGAGAGCGTACGCGCCGCCGTCCACACGCGCTTCGCCGATTCGCTGACCTATAGTTGCGCGGTCGGCGGCACGCATTGGGAAGATCGCGGCGCGAGCGCGGCCTCAGTCAGCCCCTTGCCGGGCCCCCGCCCCGAAATGTTTTTCGCGCCCTCGCAAATTCAAAAGCGCAACGCCGAGTGGGGGCGTGGCGGGTTGGAGCAGCGGTACGATCCGGCGTGGCAGGATTTCTTGGCCTCCGTCGCAGGCTGGTTGGAGATGTCCGAGCAGCGCGGGCAAGCCGGAGTCGAGGCGATCTACACCGCCGTGCTGAACGGCAAGGCCGACGCGCGACAGGGCCTTATGGCCGCGGTGCGATAGCGCTGACTGACGGGTGACCAGGGCGGTTACGCCAAAAGCGGTCTGCTCTTGGGCGGCGGCGCGCTTAGGCCATCTGCGCTTGAAACCCCGCGACGTCGAAATAGTCACGCCAAGCGCTGATCAAGCCCGCCTGAAACTCGAACACCCCCATGACCGGAATGGTCAGGGTTCTTGCGCCCATGACGAAGACGTCGGTGCGCTCGGTCAACACCGCGCCGCCGGCGGTTTGGGCGATGTGATGGACGGTCCACGCGATGCGATCGGCGCCGGCGACAAACGGAATCAGCATTTGGCCGATGGCATCGCGCCCGCGCGAGTCGGACATGCCGACGTTCACATAGCGCGCGTCGATGGTCATGCACGCGAGGATCGCCTCGACGTCCCGCGCCCCCCAAGCAGCGAAAAATTGCATCGTCAGATCGGTATTCGTCGTCACGGCGATTTTTCCTTGCGGGCGATGCGGCTAAAGATCATCGCCGGACGGCGAGCGTCAAGCCTTTGGACACTTGGAAAACCGTATGCTGATTATAAAACCCAATTGCGAATGTTGCGATATCGACCTGCCGCCTGATAGTCTCGAGGCGCGTATCTGCACGTTCGAATGCACGTTTTGCGCCACGTGCGCCGACGATCCGCTGAAAGGCGTCTGCCCAAATTGCGGCGGCAACCTCGTCGTGCGCCCGATCAGGCCCCCGGCGATGCTGGCGAAATATCCGGCCTCGGTCGATCGCGTTCGGCGCGCTAAGTGTGCGGCAATTTAGCTGAAAGCTTGCATAGCCGCAGTGTTGGGGCTTTATATCGCGATAGGACGGGGCACACGCCGCGCCATGTCTTGGTAAACTTGGTAACGACCGAGCCAAAACCGGCCCGGCCAAATAGCTCGAAAGGGGAGTTCTATCATGAAACGTACATTTTTTACGGCCGCGCTGGCCTTTGCTGTCGCCTCAAGCGGAGCGTTTGTAAATCTCACCGCGCAAGGCCAGACCGCTGACCGCGTCTACGACAACGGTCCGGTTTGGACGATCAGCAGGATCGAAACAAAACCAGGCATGTTCAACGACTATATGAAATATGTCTCCACCTCGTTCACGCAGATCCAGGAGGCGGGTAAAAAGGCCGGATATATTCTCGACTATAAGGTCTTGTCGGTCGACTCGCCGCGCGATCACGAAGCTGACGTAATCTTGATGGTCGAGTACAAAAATATGGCGGCCTTCGACCGTTCCTTCGCCGAACAGGATGCCGTTACGTCCACGGTGTTCGGCAGCGTCCCAAAATCCAGCCAGGCCGCGGTGGCCCGCGAAAGCATGCGAACCTTAAGAGGGTCGATGACCGCTCGTGAACTGCTGTTCAAAAAATAGCCTACCGTCCCGGCGACCGTTCGCCTGACCCTGACGCGCCACGACAAGGCATCTCGAAACAAGTCAGCGGTCGCCGGGATGGATTGGCGTGTGAAACCGTCGCGCCTTACCGGGCCGTGCGTGTCAACCGTGCGAACCGCGTCACCATCGCCGCCGCCGCCGCCGCGAGGGCGACGCACAGGCCGATCCAGACTCCCAGGCCTTGCATATGCAACCCTACCGCTAAAAACACGCACACCGGCGCGCCAATCAGCCAATAGCTGCCGCCCGCCAGGATCATAGGCATTCGGGCGTCCTTGAGGCCACGCAGTGACTGCGCGCCGACCACTTGCAGAGCATCGAACACCTGAAAGGCGGCGGCGACTTTGAGGAAGACAGCGGCCAGAGCGATGGTCGCCAAGTCGGCGGGGGTGCGCCCTGCCAAATAAAGGCCGGCGATTTGCGCGCCCCAAAGCGCCATCGCCACGCCGCACAAGCTGACAAAGCCCGCCCCGATCGCCATGGCGACCATACCCGCCCGTCGCGCGGCTTGGTGGTCGCCGGCGCCCACGGCCAAACCCACCCGCACGGTCGAGGCCATGCCGACGCCCAGAGGCACCATGAAGGTCACCGACGCGAAATTGAGCGCGATTTGATGCGCCGCCAGGGGGGTCGCGCCGAATGTGCCCATCAACAGCGTCATGGCGTTAAACAACATGGCTTCGAAGATCATCGTCATCCCGATCGGCATCCCAAGGCGAAACACCTCGGCCAATTTGGCCCCGACCGGCCGGCCGAACCGACGGAAAACGCGATAGGCGCGCAAGGCGGGCGAGGCCTGAACGAAGGCCAGCATGCCCAGAAAACTGAACAGGTCCGCCAGGGCGGTGGCTAGGCCCGAGCCGACAATCCCTAGCCGCGGCGCGCCGAAATGTCCGAAGATCAGGCTGTAGCCGAGCAGGGCGTTAACCGCGAGGGTCGCGCCCATCACCCACAAACCCGCGCGGGGCTTTCCAAGCGCGGTGGTGAAATTGCGTAGCACGAGGAAGCCCAGCGACGTGGGTAGGGCGAACGCCAGCAACCGCAAAAACTTGCCCGCGCCTGCGGCCAGTTCGGGGTCCTGCCGACACGCCAACAGGATATCCTCGCCAAACCACAACACGCCCATCATCGGCGCGGCGATGATCGCGGCCGCCCACAGCCCCATACGAAAGGACGCCCGCACGGCGCCGCGATCATTGGGCCGTTCGCCCAAAATGTGCGCCACCATCGGCGAGATAGCCGCCGCCGGTCCGGCCCCCAACAACCAGGCGAAAAAGAATACCGTATTGCCGATCGCCGCGGCGGCCAGCGCGATCCGGC
>JANXWN010000465.1 GCA_025351125.1 Caulobacteraceae bacterium
TCCAAGGACCGCGCGCGAACGGCATGCCTGAACTACACAAACTCACGCCCGCGCTCGGCGTGCTTTTAGATCGAGGCTTCAAGGTCGCGTTGGTGACCGACGGGAGGATGTCGGGCGCGAGCGGCAAGGTGCCGGCGGCTATTCATGTCAGTCCCGAAGCCCTCAACGGCGGCCCCATCGGTAAGCTGCGCGACGGCGACATTGTGCGCCTGTGCGCGCGCACCGGAACCCTATCGGCGCGGGTGGAGGCCAGGGTCTGGGATCTGCGCGAACAGGCCACCGCGCCGGCGCAAACCTTTGGGACGGGCCGCGAGCTTTTTGCTATCATGCGCGCAGGCGTCGACGACGCTGAAAAAGGCGCGTCGGCCATGCTTGCGGCAGCGGGACTCTAGATCATGTTTTCCATCGACCGGCTCATGCGTCTATCCTCGATTATTCCGGTTTTGACGGTTCCCGATCCCGCGCGGGCGCAACCTCTGGCGCGCGAACTGGTCGCGCGCGGCTGCCGTGTGCTGGAAGTCACGCTGCGTACGCCGGCCGCCCTAGAGGTTATCGCGGAAATGGCCAAGGTCGAAGGAGCGGTGGTCGGCGCCGGCACCGTGCTTAACCCCCGCGATCTTGAGGCGAGCCTCGAGGCGGGCGCCAAGTTTATCGTCAGCCCAGGCCTGACGGAACCGCTGACGCGGGCCGCCCTGGAGTGCGGCATCGCATATCTGCCCGGCGTCGCTAACGCCGGCGATATCATGCGCGGCCTGGATTTTGAGCTTGATCATTTCAAATTCTTTCCCGCCATGGCGTCCGGCGGCATCCCCGCCCTCAAGGCGCTCGCCGCGCCGTTCGCGCGGTGCCGTTTTTGCCCAACCGGGGGCGTCACCGAAGCGACGGCGCCCGATTGGTTGGCGCTTGAACAAGTGTTGTGCGTCGGCGGCAGCTGGGTCGCGGACGGTCTGTGAGGCGCTGGTGAAGTCGGGGCCCAAAAATCCGTATATCGCTCACTGACGGTGGCCGCATCGGTTTGGGCGCTCGTCCGGGATTGACCGGGCTGGCGGCGGGCGCCTAAAGGCGCGTCCGGGCCGTGATCGGATTGCAGCTGCGTATGTCGTTTTCCACCGCGATAGAATCGAACGCCGATGGATCGGCCGGCGGCGATATCCGACGCAACTATATCGGCGGTCGTTACGTCGCCGGATCGGGCGACGTCTTCACCACGACCAATCCGGCCACTGGCGAAATTCTCGCGCAGGTTGAAATCGCCGACGCGGCCATGGTCGACCGGGCCGTCGCGGCGGCGGAAGATGGCCAAGTCATCTGGGCCGCCATGACTGGGACCGAGCGGGGGCGGGTGCTGAAGCGCGCTGCCGATTTGCTGCGCGCGGCGAACGCCGAACTCGCGGAGCTGGAAACCCTCGACACCGGCAAACCGATCCAAGAAACGCAGGTGGTCGATGTCATGTCCGGCGCCGATTGCCTGGAGTATTACGGCGGGATCGCAGCGACTTTAAGCGGCGAGCAGATTGATTTGGGTCCGCGGGCGTTTGGCTACACGCGGCGTGAACCGCTCGGGGTCGTGGCCGGCATCGGAGCGTGGAACTACCCGCTGCAGATCGCCTGCTGGAAATCGGCGCCGGCTTTGGCGTGCGGCAATGCGATGATCTTCAAGCCCGCCGAATTGACGCCGCTCACGGCCTTGCGATTGGCGGAAATCTATACGCAGGCGGGTCTGCCGGACGGCATTTTCAATGTCGTGCAGGGTTTTGCCGCCACCGGGCGTCTGCTGACCCGGCACGCCAAGATCGCTAAGATATCCTTGACCGGTGAGGTCGGCACCGGAAAGGCCGTCATGGCGGACGCCGCCGCGACCTTAAAATCAGTCACGCTCGAGCTGGGCGGTAAATCGCCCCTGGTGATATTTGCCGACGCCACGCTGCATAACGCCGTATCGGGCGCCCTGATGGCCAATTTCTATTCCGCCGGCGAGGTCTGCTCCAACGGCACACGGGTTTTCGTCCATCGCTCAATCAAAGCAATGTTTTTGGAGCAATTGGTGGCCCGGACGGCGAAGATGATCGTTGGCGACCCACT
>JANXWN010000005.1 GCA_025351125.1 Caulobacteraceae bacterium
GCTGGAAGAACAGAACAAACAGCCGCTGACGACCGAACTCCTGGCGCGAAATAATGTCGATCAACAGATTTTAGGCGAACTGGGGCTGGATCAGGCATTCTCGGAAATGCTGAGCCGCGCGGGCGTTGCGCCCGGTCGAAGTCTGATCGACGATCAGATCAAGAAAATTATGCCGTCCGCTTTTGACAGGGTTACCGGCAAATTCAGTGAAGCGCAGTTTAAACAAAAGCTGGCCGAACAAGGCCTGACGCTAACGCAAGCCCAGACGCAAATTACCGACGAACTGGCCCAAAGACATTTTGGGACCGCCATGGGGGCGGGCTTTAAAGTGCCGCGCATTTACGCCGCTCTCAGCGCTGTGGAGGCTTTGGAAAACCGCGACGTCAGCTATTTTGTGCTCGACCCTCACGTCGTGGCCCAACCCGCGGCGCCCTCCGACGCGCAACTGGTCGCCTTCATGCAAGAACACGCGGCCCAGCTGAAACGCCCCGAAATGCGGATCGTGACCTTGGTACGGTTCTCGGCCTCAGCCATCGCGCCATCGATCACGGTCGACCCGGCGGCGGTGATCAAAGAATTTAACTTCAGGAAAGACGCGCTGTCGGCTCCTGAAAAACGCACGGTAGTGGAAATACCGCTTAGAGCCGCCGGCGAGGCGGCATTGGCCGCCGCGAGGCTGGCCAAGGGCGAAAACCCGGCCGCCGTCGCCAAATCGTTTGGCGTCGAGCCGATTAACTACATCGATGCTCCGCAATCAGCGATCGCCGACCGCAAGGTGGCCGCCGCCGCCTTCGCTTTGTCCGCCGGGCAATCCAAAGGGCCGGTTCAGGGCGACCTGGGCATAGCCGCCTTAACCGTGCTGAAAATCACCCCCGGCACATCGGCCTCGCTTGAGGCGGCCCGTGCCAAGATTGAAGCCGATCTTCGCCTGAAGGCGGCGCGCGACAAGGCTTATCAACAAAGTCAGGCGTTTGACGACGCTCGTCAGGCCGGCGGCAGCGTGGCGCAAGCGGCCCAAAAAACTGGGGCGCAGACCGTCACCGTTGGCCCCTTCGACGCCGCCGGCCTGGGTCCGGACCGCAAACCCAATCCGCTGCTTACCGACAAAATCGCGAAGGCCGCTTTTGCGCAAGCCGCCGCGGAGGATTCCGACTTACAGGACGCCGGAGCGGGTGAATATTATGCTCTGCGCGTTGAAAAAGTGATTCCGTCGGCTCTCCCCGCGCTGGCGGATATCCGCCCGCAGCTGGCGCAGGCCTATCTGAGTCAGAACTTCATGACCGCTCTACGGGCGAAAGTGGAAGGCTTGGTGGCGCGGATCAAAAAGGGCGAGAGTTTAGAGCAGGTCGCCGCCTCGGTCGGCGGTCATATTGTTCGTCAACAGAGTCTGCAACGGATCAAAGCGCAGCAATACCAAGCGATGGGCAAAGAATTCCTGGAGGCGGTGTTCAACGTCAAGCCAGGCGATGCGTTTGCCGCCGGTGCAGCGGGCGGGGTTTATGTCGCAAAGCTCGACGCCGTGCGCGCTGGCGACGTCACCACGACAGCCAAGGTGCTCGAGGCGGTGCGCGGCCGCGCGTCGCAGGAGTATATGCGGGACGTCTTCGCCTCGTCTCAAGCGGCCGCTCAGGAGCAGGTGAAGGTGACCCTTAATCTCGCTCTCGCGCGCCAAGCGATCGGCGTTGATCCCAACATCGGAAAACCAGGCGCGAAAACCGCGCCCAAAGCGCCGTGAACATCGAACCGGATTTCGCCAAGTTTGGCGCGGTTTATGACGCGGGCGGCTCGCAAGTCATCTGGACCAGGCTGATCGACGATCTCGAGACTCCTGTCTCGGCCTATCTGAAGATTGCCGGCGAGCGCGCATACGCTTTTTTGTTTGAGTCGGTTGAAGGCGGGGCGTGGCGCGGACGCTATTCGATCATCGCGATGAACCCCGACCTGATCTGGCGCTGCCACGGCGATCAGGCCGAAATCGCTGAGGGACTCGACGCGGCGACGGCGCCGTTCGCGCTGCAATCGGCGACCGCTCTGGATTCATTGCGCGATCTTGTGGCGCGATGCCGTCTCGACCTGCCCGCGGATCTGCCGCCGATGGCCGGCGGCCTTTTCGGCGTGCTCGGATACGATATGGTACGCTTGGTAGAGCGCCTGCCGAACGTCAACGCCGACAGTTTGGGATTGCCGGACGGGATAATGGTGCGCCCGTCCATCGTGGCCATTTTCGACGCCATCGCTCAGGAAATCGTGCTGGTGACAACCGTGCGCCCGTCTATGGCGTCGGCGCAAGACGCCTATGCGGCGGCGCGGGCGCGCATCGCGGCGGTCGCCGCCGACCTCGCCAAGCCTCTACCCCGGGCCGCGAGGCCGAGCGCGCCTTCGCCCGGACCACTTTCGTCAGACGTGAGCCGCACGGATTACGGTGCGATTGTCGAGCGAGCCAAGGACTATATCCGCGCCGGCGACATTTTTCAGGTGGTGCCCAGCCACCGATTTAGCGCGCCTTTCGCCACGCCGCCTTTCGCGCTGTACCGCTCTTTAAGGCGGACCAATCCCTCGCCGTTTCTGTTTTATCTGAACTTTCCCGGTTTTCAGATGGTTGGCTCCTCGCCGGAAATCTTGGTGCGGCTGCGCGACGGCAAGATCACCATTCGCCCGATCGCCGGTACGCGACCGCGCGGTAAAACGCCCGCGGAGGACCTCGCGTTGGAAAATGAGCTTTTGGCGGATGAAAAAGAGATCGCCGAACACCTGATGCTACTCGATTTGGGGCGCAATGACGTCGGACGCGTCGCGACCTTGCGCGACGCTGGCCGCAACACACCAGCGCAAGGCGAGAAAACCGCAAACGTGCGGGTAACCGAAAGCTTCAAGGTGGAACGCTACAGCCACGTCATGCACATCGTCTCCAACGTCGAGGGAGACGCTCGCGACGGCCTTGATCCGGTCGACGTCTTGATGGCCGCCCTGCCGGCCGGGACGTTATCGGGCGCGCCGAAGGTCCGCGCGATGCAGATCATCGATGAATTAGAGAACGAAAAACGCGGCATTACCTATGGCGGCGCGGTGGGCTATTTCGGCGCCGACGGCTCGGTCGATACCTGTATCGTTCTGCGGACCGGCTTGGTGAAAAACGGGGTTCTCTACGTTCAAGCCGGTGGCGGCGTGGTAGCCGACAGTGATCCGGTCGCGGAATATGAAGAGACGGTGCATAAATCCAACGCCCTTCGGCGAGCGGCGGAAGAAGCCTGGCGATTTGGATGAGGCGCTTAGCGTCGCGCTTCAACTTCCGCCCGCAATGCCTTACAAGCTCCGGATGATCCTGGTCATCGATAACTACGACAGTTTTACCTACAATTTGGTGCATTACCTCAATGAACTTGGGGCGAGGACGCAAGTTTATCGCAACGATGCCCTGACGGTCGCCGAAGCCCTGGCGTTAAAGCCGCACGCGGTCGTATTGTCGCCGGGGCCCTGTACGCCGAACGATGCGGGAATTTGCCTGGCTCTTATCCGTGACGCCCCTTCCACCTTGCCGATTTTGGGAGTTTGTTTGGGGCACCAGGCCATCGGCCAAGCGATGGGCGGCGTCGTGATACGCGCCCAAACACTGATGCACGGCAAGATCAGCCTTATTCATCACGCCGGTGAGGGGCTGTTTGCCGGGGTGCCTGACGTGTTTCGCGGCGCGCGCTACCATTCTTTGAGTGTTGAACGCGCCACCCTGCCCGCCGATTTCACGATCACCGCCTGGACCGAAGATGGCGAGATCATGGGGTTATCGCACAAAACTCGTCCGCTGCACGGCCTACAATTTCACCCCGAATCCATCGCCAGCGAGCACGGCCACGCGATTTTAGCTAACTTCCTGAAGTTGGCGGGCGCTACGGTCGCGGCGGCGGCTTAATTAGGGTGTCCGACGCTTTCAAACCGCTCCTGGCGCGCTTGGCGGACGGCGCCGATCTGGTCGGTGACGACGCCGAAGCGTTTTTCGACGCCTGCCTGCGCGGCGAACCAACCCCCGCGCAAGTGGCCGCGGCGGTGACGGCCATGCGCTTGCGCGGGGAAACCGTGGGTGAAATCACCGCCGGGGTGAAGGCATTGCGCCGACAGGCGCGTATGCTCGAGCATCCCTACGACGTCATCGATGTTTGTGGCACCGGCGGCGATGGCAGCGACACTTTTAATATTTCGACGGCTGTGGCCTTTGTCGGCGCCGGCGGCGGACTGAAGGTCGCCAAGCACGGCACGCGAGCGGTGACATCGCGCTCTGGGTCGTCGGACGTACTCAGCGCCCTGGGCGTCAATATCGCCGCCACGCCCGCCCAGCAGCGACGGGCGCTGGATAACGCGGGGATTTGCTTCATGTTCGCCCCGGCGCATCATGGCGCAATGAGCCACGTCCAGCCCATACGAGAGCAATTGGGTTTTCGAACAATTTTCAACTTGTTAGGACCACTTGCTAATCCGGCTGGCGCCAAGCGTCAGGTGTTGGGCGTTTTCAACAGCCGGTGGGTCGAGCCCCTCGCACGCGTTATGGGCGCTTTGGGCGCGACTCGCGCCTGGGTGGTGCACGGCGAAGGGCTGGACGAATTGACCACGGTCGGGGAAACCCAGGTTGCCGAATGGCGCGACGGCTTTGTGCGCTTGTTCACCATTACGCCAGAAGCAGTCGGCTTGCCGCGCGCCGCCCTGGCCGATCTTCGCGGCGGTGACCCGGATCATAATGCGATGGCCCTGCGCGCGCTCCTGGCCGGCGCGCGTGGCCCATACCGCGATGTCGTGATTCTAAATGCCGCCGCCGCGTTTTTGGTCGCCGATCAAGTCGAAACCCTTCGTGAAGGCGTAACGCGGGCGGAAACCGCGATCGACACGGGCGCCGCCGCCGCCGCCTTGGCTAATCTTGTCGAGGCGACCAATACGCCGTGAGCACCGACATCCTTGAAAAAATTGCCGCCTATAAGCGCCGAGAGGTCACCGCGCGACGCGGTGCCCGCTCACAAGTCGAGATAGACGCGGCGGCAAAAAACGCCTCTCCGGCGCGGGGCTTTCGCGAGGCGCTTCAGAGGGCCCATGCCCCGGGGCGACTGGCTCTGATCGCCGAGATCAAGAAGGCCTCTCCGTCCAAGGGACTTATTCGCCGCGACTTCGATCCGCCCGCGCTGGCGCGGGCCTATGAAGCTGGTGGAGCGACTTGCCTGTCGGTGTTGACCGACGGGCCTAGTTTTCAAGGCGATGACGCATTTTTGACCGCGGCACGGGAAGCGACCACCCTACCCTGTCTGCGCAAGGATTTCCTGCTCGATCCGTGGCAAGTCGCCGAATCACGCAGCATCGGCGCCGACGCCATTCTGGTGATTCTTGCCATGATCGACGATTCTGTGGCCGCCGATTTAATGAATGAAGCGGCGCGTTGGGAGATGGACGTTTTGGTGGAAACCCACGATGCGCAGGAAATCGCGCGCGCGGCGCGTCTTGGTGCTAAGATGATCGGTATCAATAATCGCAACCTACGCACCTTCGTTACAGACCTTCGCGTTACCGAAAATCTAGCTTCGAAGATCCCCGTAAACGCAACTCTGGTAACGGAAAGCGGTATTTTCACCCCCGCCGACGCGGCTCGTCTGGAGCACGCGGGGGCCACCGCCATGTTGGTCGGGGAAAGCTTAATGCGTCAGAGCGATGTCACCACCGCGACACGCCATCTTATGGCCGGCTAAACACGCCCGCTTGACAGATTTAGAGAACACTCAGAGAACACTCGCCGACGTTTTTGATTTGT
>JANXWN010000006.1 GCA_025351125.1 Caulobacteraceae bacterium
CAAGAGTAAACGATGTCCGCGTCCGGAGGAAATGTCGCCGCCAAGGCCTCCATGCCAGGCACGATGTCGGTACGCCAGATCAATCGACCGTCCTCTTGGGGACACTGGAAGGGCGTTTCGGCCAGGTGAAACAATCGCGGGCACCGAGCGGCGGCGAGGCTGGCGCACAAGCGATGCATGGGCGGAACGTTACAACCATAGCCCGTCGCGCCATCGTGCATCGTCACAAAACCACCGGACGCCACCGGAAACATCCAACGGTCCTCGATCATCGTTTGCTTCCCACAGACGTGGCAAAGATGCCCCGCGAGCCCCCGCCTCTGACGGGTGACGTGAACAGCGGCGAACAAGGGTTCACCCACACCCGGACGCTCGATTTGGCAGACCTCCGTCATGCCGGGGAAATCGACCGACGGTTGCAAGGCAAAAGACGCCTCGGCGCTCCATGCCGCCGACCACGGCACGGTCTGGCCGATGATCCACGGTGGGTCGGGAGGGTGAGCGGGGGCCGTCAACGTCTATGATCGACGCGTCGGGGCATCAACCCGCCAGCCGCTTGATTAACCGATAGGTGAATTCCAACTCCTCGCCGAACGCCCGCACGCCGATGCGTTCATCGCGACCGTGCGCGCGGCTGTCATCGATGTCGTCAAACATCCCGTCGATGCCGTAAGAGGCCATGCCCGCTTGACGCGTAAAGGCGCTGTCGCTGGCCCCCGGCGACATAATCGGCAGGACAATCACCTCGGGCCACATTCCTTTAGCGACAGCCCCGACCGCCCCGACCACCATCGGCGAGAGCGGCGATTCTGGACTGAGGGTTTCGGCGGTGATTTTTGTCAAAGTCACTTTGGGGTCATCGATCGTGGCGACAAGCGAGGCCTGCACCGTCGCGACCGGTTCACCCGGAATCACCCGACACTGGATCGTGGCGCGGGCGCGTTGCGGCAGGGCGCTTTCTCCGTGACCGCCCTCGACCCGGGTCGCGACGCACGTGGTGCGCAGCATCACATTGGTTTCTACCCGCGCCGACAGGCGCTGGATGGCGTTGGGCGAAGCGGTCCCCGCGCCGACGGCTTGCATATCCGCCTGAACTTGGCCTGTCTCCAGTGTGGCTCGCTGGGTGAAATAGGCGCGCGTGGTGGCGGTCAAATTGGTGGGAAAGGCATAATCGGCAATGCGGTTCAACGCCCGTGAAACACGATAGATCGGATTTTCCGGTGTCGGTTTGGAGCTGTGTCCGCCCCTGTCGGTCGCCTCGATTTGGTAAGTGACATAGACTTTTTCACTGGTCTGCACCGATACATACAACTTGCGCCCGCGCTGAACGCCGGCTTCGCCGCCGCCACCGTCCGGGTTGATGACAAGATCGGCGTCGATCAAATCGCGATGGGTTTTGACAAGCCAGTCGATGCCGGAAAAATCCCCGCCCGCTTCTTCATCGGCGGTGAATGCCGCGATAATGTCGCGTTTGGGTTTGAAGCCCTCGTGTTTCAACCGAACCAGCGCGGCCAGAACAGCGGTGTCTTCCCCTTTCATGTCGATGGTCCCGCGACCATAGAGCCAACCGTCGGCCTCGGTCAGGCGAAACGGATCGTAGGTCCAGTCGTCGCGTTTAGCTTCGACGACGTCGAGGTGGCCGATATAAAGCATGGGCCTGCCCTTGCCCGAACCGCGAAGACGAACCACCAGATTGCCCTTGAGAGGATGGTCGGCGGGAATCAGAACTTGGACGTCGGCGGGGCTAAACCCGGCGGCAAGGAACCGCGCGGCCATGGCTTTGGCCGCCACGGTCGAGCCGAAAGCATGGGTGGAATTGATCTCCACCAATTCTTTCAGCACATTCCGCCCAAGCGCGAGCGTGGCCGCGGGGGGCTGCAAACTTGCCAAGTCGGGCGGCGCGGCGGCGCTCGTCCCGGCGATGACAGCGGCGCATCCGACCGCGAACACACCGCCGCGCGTTCGGCGCCGATCAGCCGCCGCCATTCTATTTCACCGCGATGACTTGACCGCGTATCTCGCCTTTAGGATTGGCGGCGGTGTGAATGTTGATGTACCAAAGCCCGGCGCGGATATCGCCGATCTGGCCGTCGTTCACCGGCGATGTGCCGACGAGCGGGCTGGTCATAACGCCGCCGAAGGGAATAGTGACACCCGCCGCGGCGCCCGGCGCCGCCGGGCCGTGGAAGTGGGTCATGGTCGCCGGACCGGTCAGTGCGGAATAGGTGACAGTCCACGAGAGAACCCGCAGGGTGGTGTCCAGCGTCACATCGCCGACGCCTACGCCCTTGGACGCGGTGGGCGGCGTTTCGGCGGCGGCGGTGAGTTTAACGGCATAATGCAGGACCTCAGCGTCCGCTGTCGAAACCGAAAGGCCGGCGCCGATCGCGGCGAGCGCGGCGAGCGCGGCAATGATGGTGCGCATGGACGATACTCCCTTTGAAATTGAGCCGACCACAGAATGAACGCGATCACGCCGGGCGTCGAGCGAATTCACCTCTGACTATGGCGTGTCGATCGGCGCGGCGGCCGCGGCCCGGTCCGGCAAGCCGACGTTCACGACCGGAGCGGTGTTGGCCAGGCTAACGCCTTTTGATTTGAGATCAGGCAAAACCTGGAACAGCAACTCGCTCTTCACACGCAACGCCTCACGTGGCGCGGTCAAGTAGGCGAAGGCGGTGAACTCTAATGCGCCATCGCGCACGTCGGACAAAAACACCGCCGGCGGCGGCGCCGGCAAGACGTCGCGATGACCGATTAGGCGCGCGAGCAGCAGATCGCGCACGACGCCGGCGTCCGCCGCGTCATCGACCTTCAACACAATCCGTACCCGCCCCATTGCGCCGGTGTGGGTGACGTTGCGCACGGTCTTGGACACCAGATCCGAGTTGGGGACGATCAGTTTGGACTTATCGGCCATCTCTATTTCGGTGGCGCGAATATTGATCCGCCGCACGTCGCCTTCCAAATCGCCGATCGCGATCCAATCGCCGACGGCGACGGGCCGTTCGGCCAGCAGAATAAGTCCGGATACGAAATTTCCGATTATGGACTGCAGGCCAAAACCGATGCCGACCGACAACGCTCCCGCCAGCAGCGCCATTTGGCTGAGACTGACCCCGAGGTAAGCGAAAGCGGCGAGAAGCGCGATCGCCACTCCAAGATAGGTCACCGCCGAACTTGCGGAGGTGCGCACACCGATATCAAGTCGCGTTTTGGGCAGATATCGCGTCTCCAGCCAGCCACGCACCGCGCGCGTCGCCGTTAATCCGATCAGCAGCAAACCGACGGCCCCCAGCACGGCGCCCGGAGAAATCGAAACCCGGCCGATATGCAGGATTACGCCGTTGGTCGTGACTTTCGTGACGGCGTCATCGGCGCCGGCGCCGAACGGGGCGAGGATGGCGGTCCAACCCAAAAGTAGGAGCAAAAGCCGCGCCAAGCCGGCTAGCAAAACCCCGATCTGCTCCATTGACGCCCGCGACAAGCCCAGGCCAGTTTCGATTAAGCGTCCCACGCGGCTCTTGGGGGCGAAAAGCGCCGGAAACAACTCGTCGGTAAAGCGAAGCAACAAAAACATCAGGCCCAGCACGGCGCCGATCCACACCGTCTCGCGCATCAAAAATCCGGCCAGGGCGAGATACCCGACAAGAACCGCGATCAGGGCGGCTATCAGCGCCAGCCACGCCGCCAAGGCCGCCAAAACCCACGGCATGCGCGCGCCTCTGGCGCGCCTCGCGGCCGCCGTCGGCGCCGCCAAGTGCGCTTCGCGCGCGCGCGCGGTGGTCGTCAAAGCGGCGCCGATGACCCCCAATTCGATCAACATGGCGCAAAAATCACTGGCGACCGACGATGAAAGGCTAGCGCTTAAAGCGATGTTCAGGCCCGAGACCATGCTGGCCAGACCCGCCGATATTCCAATGAGAGCGGGATAAGGCGACAAGCGCGCCACGACGTCGTCGGGAATCGGCGCTATGCGCCATTGCGGACGGCCGGGCGACAAGACGGCGCGGCCGAGTCCCTCCAAAGCGGCGGCAAACACCACGCCGCGCAGGATTAAACCTGCCAGAGCTGTAAAAATGGGAGTCAAGGCGCCCGCCGCGATCATGGCGGCGCGCACGCCAAGGCCGGCGAGCAAAGCGGTGGCGATGGCGACAACGAACAGCCACAAGGCGAGGCCCGACCGCCGAAACGGCTCAGGCGCCGCACCGGCCGTCGCCCACTGGCGCCCCCATCGATTGAGTAAAAGGCGCCCCGGACCGACCAGAGCCAACGCCAAGGCGGCGGCGAAAATCAGGCTCGCCAGCCCGCTAGCCCGCTGAACGGCGACGCTAAAGGCGGCCGCTTCGTCTCTGACGGCGGTGCCGAAACGCCGAAGATCGGTCGGCATCGACGCGGCAAATTCACGCCAAAGGCCGGGGTCCAGCACCGAGCGACTGCGGGTCCACAATCGATTGGCGAAGTTGTGACGCAGTCTTTCGTTGACGGCCGCGGCGACCTGATCGCTTTGTACGGCCAGCAGGCGCGCCTGCTTGACCTCGGCGTCGATAACCACTCGCGCTCTGACCAGGGCGGTGCGCGCCGCGCCCGTTTCAGCAGGCTCGCCGGGTTGTCCAAGCGTCGGCGGCGGTCCTAATTGCACAAGACCGGCGTCGGCGTCCTGCAAGTGCGGGGTGAGCGTGCTCAAGGCGCCGTCCAGTTGCGAGCGGATCTGCGTCAGCTCGGCCAATTGCGCCTTGAGTTGGCCATCGGAAAGCAAGTTGCGATGCGCGACGGCCGTCACATCGCGAAGATCGTCACCGGCTTGATCGATCTGCGCCGCCGCCGCGGCGTCCGTCGCGGGCGCCACCGACTGCGCCGCCACCGAGGAAGCGAGCAGCGACAACAAAAAGATCAAGCCAAACTTACGCAAGACAATCTCCAAGACCTGGGCATCGGTCGTCTATCACGCGCCGCGGCCCAATCCTGTAGACAACTCGGGTCGGAGACAACCCAGCCCGCAGACAAACCGCTTTAACCCCATTAACGTCGATGGCGGCAGGAGGACCGCTGCAATGGCGACAACGGCAACGACGGGAAACGACGGGAACACGGCCGAGTTTCGTCTGCCGCTGTTACGCTCTTTCGCGGGTTATCGCTTGAGCTTCGTCGGCGCCGACATGATCGGCGGCGTCACCCTCGCCGCCGTGGCGATTCCCGAGCAGATGGCGACGGCCCGTTTGGGTGGCCTGCCGCCGCAGATCGGTTTCTTCGCCTTTATCGCCGCAACCCTGGCCTTCGTGCTTTTCGGTTCCAGCCGTCAGGTTTCCGTCGGCGCGGATTCGACCATCACGCCGATCTTCGCCGGAGGGTTGGCGCTTTTGGCGATGAGCGGGTCGCCGCATTATGCCGCCCTGGCCGCCGGCCTCGCCGTGATGGTCGGGGTGATCGTCATCGCCGCCGGCGTGTTCCGCATGGGTTGGGTGGGAAATCTATTATCGGGACCGGTGACCATCGGCTTTCTGGCCGGCATTTCCGTGCACATCATCGTCTCGCAACTGCCGGCCGCCCTCGGGCTCGAGGCGCTACACGGCAGTACCGTCAATCGCATGATCGCGATCGTCGGACACCTGCCGCGGACCGATGTCGCCGCTCTGGTGATTTCGGCTGGCGTGGTGACGATCATCGCGGTCGGCCATAAGATCAACGCACGGATCCCCGGGCCTTTGATCGCCGTCGGGCTGGCGGTCGCGATCACGCGGATGCTGCACCTCGATCAGCACGGCGTGAAGCTGTTGGGCGCGGTGACCGGCGGGTTGCCGAGTCTGGCGCTACCGACGCTGAAGATCGACGACGCCGTCCAGCTGTTACCCCTCGCGTTCTTGGTGGCGCTGGTGGTGATGGTGCAGGGCGCGGCGACGGCGCGGTCGTTTGCGCCGGGGGGCGACGCGGCGAACGTCAACGGCGATTTCATCGGGCTGGGAGCGGGCAGCGTTTTGAGCGGCTTGGCGGGAGGCTTTCCCGTCAACGCGAGCCCGCCGCGGACGGCTATCGTCGTCGAAAGCGGCGCCCGATCGCAATTGGCCGGTCTTACGGCGGCGGCGATTACCGCCGTCTTGTTGATCGCCGGCACGGGGGTCCTCAAACTTATCCCGGAGGCGGCGTTAAGCGGGGTGCTGCTGTTTGTCGCTCTGCGCATTTTCCGGGTTGGACAGATACGGTCGGTGCTGAAAAAAAGCCCGTGGGAGGGCTTGTTGATCGCGACGACGGCGTTGGCGATCATCGTTCTACCCATTCAAGACGGCGTGGCGATCGGCGTCGCCCTGTCGCTTCTACAGGGCGTCTGGGGGGCGGCCCGCGCCAGGGTTTTGCCGATGGGGCGGATTTCCGGCACAACCATTTGGTGGCCGATATCGGCGGCGCCCGCGCATCCATCGCAAACGCTGCCCGGCGTCGCGGTGGTCGGCTTTCATGCGCCGCTAAATTTTTTGAACGCCGACAGCTTCGCCAGCGAATGCCTCGCGGTATTCAAGCCCGATGGCGCCGGGGTTCGGCTGGCTATTGTCGAGGCGGCGGGCCTTATCGATATCGATTTTACCGCTGGACAAGCCATGCGCCACGTCGTGACCCAGTGCCGCGAGTCGGGAATCACCTTTGCTCTCGCGCGCCTCGAATCGCCGGTCGCCCAGACCGCCTTGACCCGCTTGGGCCTGCGCGATTTGATCGGCGGCGACCACATTTTTAACAGCGTCGACGAGGCCGTCCGCGCGCTCATGCCGACGGGAACGGCCGCCCCTGAATAGCTATAAGAAGCCGCGCACTTCCGCTAAAAAATCCTCCGGCCGGTCGTGGTGAACCCAGTGCCCGGCCCGTTCAAAACTGACGACGCGGGCATTGCCGAAATGGCGGATGCGACCGTCCTTTTCAGGGTTTGAAGCCCAACTTTCGGCGCCATATACCAGCAGGGTTGGGCAGGTGATGCGCGACCACAACTCATGCCGCTCGTCCGGGGTCAAATCGACTGGAGCGAACGATCGAACATAGTTGTCGAACTTCCAGCTATAGCTGCCGTCCTCGTTTTGGCTGATGCCGTGGACCGTCAGGTAACGCGCCTTTTGCGGGGTTAAGTGTTTGTTTTCACCCTGCATCCGCTCCAGCGCTTCGTCGATGGAGGCGTAGCGTCGCGGCAAACGCGCCGCTAAGGCGCGTTCTTCATCGATCCAGGTCGTCAATCGCTCGACGATGCTGCGGTTAGCCCTCGCGGCCTCCATCGCTGGTGACAAGCCGAGGCCCTCGATCGCCACCAATTTGCTCACCTTTTCGGGATATAGTCCGGCATAGCGCAGGGCGATGTTGCCGCCCAGCGAATGGGCGACGATCCGCACCGGCGCCAAGCCCTGCTGATGGATCAATTGCGCCAGATCATAGACGTGGGCGGTCAGGCTGTAGTCGCCGCTGACAGAGTGGGCGCTGTCGCCGTGACCTCGCAAGTCCGGCGCGATCACGTGATAATCACGCCGCAGATCCTGCGCCACCCAATCCCAATTGCGACAATGATCGCGCCCGCCGTGCACCAAAATCAGCGGCGGCGCCGTCGGATTGCCCCAGTCGACGTAATGTAGGCGTAGCCGCTGAGAGATATAACTGTGCGACGTGGGCCCCAAGCCGGCGTCGCCGGCGCCGATGGACGGGTTCGTTGAGGATGGGTGCAAATTTTCAGACATGGCGCAATGAGTCTCTATCGGGGACGCGGCGGCGGCGCCAGTATTGCCGACAATGCGGAAAAAGGGACGGCCATGCTCAATAAGCTCGATGATTTTCCGATTCATCAGACGCCCGAACCCGTCGCTCATCTGGCGACGAGCGACCGCAACGCCTATGACCGGACCTGGTTTAATGGCTACGCGCCTGACGGATCGTATTATTTCGGCATTGGCATGGCGATCTATCCGCATCGCGGCATCCTCGATTGCGCCTTCAGCGTGGTCAGGCCCGGCGGACTGCAGCACTGTTTCTACGCCTCCGGCCGCGCGCCGGGAGAGCGCAC
Organism: Caulobacteraceae bacterium; assembly: GCA_025351125.1. Classification (GTDB taxonomy): domain Bacteria; phylum Pseudomonadota; class Alphaproteobacteria; order Caulobacterales; family Caulobacteraceae; genus Acaudatibacter. The sequence goes on from JANXWN010000006.1 coordinate 8,027, forward strand.
CGAGATGCAAATCGGGCCGTTTCGGATGGAGGTCGTCGAGCCTATGCGACGCACGCGCGTGGTCTTGGACGACAACGAAAGCGGAATATCCTGCGATCTGACGTTCTCGGCGCGCACCGCATCGATTGAGGAAGCCCGGCAAACGCTATGGAACGGCGCGCGGCGGATCATGGACGCAACGCGGTTCGATCAGTTCGGACGGTGGAGCGGAGTGATCCGCTATCCCGAAGGCGAAATCGTCGTCGACGAGGCGGTCTGTCGCGGCACCAAGGATCGTTCCTGGGGCGTGCGACCGGTTGGCGAGCGCGATGTCGGCGGCGCGCCCGGCGCCCCGCCGTCGTTCTTCTTTTTGTGGGCGCCTCTGATCTGGGACGACCACATCACCCACGCGATCTTCTTTGACGGAACGAAGGGCAACGCCTTGATACGCGAAGGCATTGTCGCGCCGCTCTATCCGTCCGCCGCCGACATCCCCGGTGTCGAAGACGGTCGCGATCAACGCATGGCGACGGCGCGTCATCGCGTCACCTATACGCCCGGCACGCGATTGGCGGCGTCGGCGCAGATCGATCTGGTCGACCACGACGGAAACACCCGCATCATCGCGTTGGAGCCGATCCTGAAATTCCAAATGAAGGGTCTGGGATACGGCCATCCGACTTGGTCGCAAGGCATGTGGCACGGCGAATTGGCCGTTGGGCATGAAGCCTTCGACCCGATGCAGCTCGACCCCCTCGCCCCTAAAAATCTACACGTTCAACAGGTCGT
>JANXWN010000055.1 GCA_025351125.1 Caulobacteraceae bacterium
CGCGCGGGGTGTTTCAAGGACGAATCGTGGTCACCCCCGGCGCCGATCAGACCGACGCCAAGATGGGCCATAATGCTTTTATCCTGTCGGACCGGGCGGAGGTCGATGCCAAGCCGGAATTGGAAATTTACGCCGACGATGTGAGTTGCGCCCACGGCAATACCGTCGGCGCGCTTGATGACGAAGCGTTGTTCTACGCCCGCCAACGCGGGATTCCGGAGGCCGCCGCCCGCGCCATGCTAACAGGCGCCTTCGTCGGCGAGGTTATTGACCGAATCGCTCATGAAGGCGCGCGCGACGTCGCCCGCGCCTGGATAGCCCGGCATTTGGAGCTTGAATCATGAGCTTCGACGTCGCCGCCGCCCGCTCGCAGTTTCCGATCCTCCAGCGGCAAGTGAACGGGAGGCCTTTGATTTATCTGGACAGCGCCGCCTCCGCGCAAAAGCCGCGGGCGGTGATCGACGCCATGGTTGCGGCGATGGAGGGGTCCTACGCCAACGTCCATCGCGGTCTGCACACCTTGGCAAACGAAACCACCGAAGCCTATGAAGCCGCCCGCGAATCGGTGCGCGACTTGCTGAACGCGAAGAGCGCCTCGGAAATCGTCTTCACGAAAGGGGCGACTGAGGCGATTAATCTGGTGGCGTCATCGTTGGGGCAGTCGCTGAAGCCTGGCGACGAAATCGTGATTTCGCAAATGGAGCACCACGCCAACATCGTCCCCTGGCATTTTCTGCGTGAACGCCGTGGCGTGGTTTTGCGCTTCGCGCCCGTCACCGACGACGGACGTCTGGATATGGCCGCGTTCGGTGATCTCCTCTGCGCCAAGACCCGGATGGTGGCGATCAGCCATATGTCCAACGTGCTAGGAACCGTAAATCCGGTCGCCGATATCATTGCTTCAGCCCACGCCGTCGGGGCCTTGGCCCTGATCGACGGTTGCCAAGCCATCGTGCACGGCGCGGTCGACGTGCAAGCGCTCGATGCGGATTTCTATGTGTTTTCCGGCCATAAACTCTACGGCCCCACGGGCATCGGCGTCCTCTACGGCAAGGCCGACATCCTGCAGACCCTGCCGCCCTATCAAGGCGGTGGCGAGATGATCGATAGCGTGACGCTCGAAGCGATTACCTACGCCGATCCGCCGCATCGCTTCGAGGCGGGCACGCCGCCGATCATCGAGGCCATCGGTTTAAGCGCCGCGATCAACTGGTTGAAAACGTTGGATCGCCCCGCCATCGCCGCTCACGAACACGCGCTTTACGCCCGTGTGAAAGGGCGCCTGAACGGCGCCAACTGGTTGACGGAACTGGGAACCGCGCCTGGCAAGGGGGCAATCTTCAGCTTTACCGTGGCCGGCGCGCACCCTCATGACATCGCTCAAGTTTTGGACCGGTATGGAATTGCCGTTCGCGCCGGAACGCATTGCGCCGAACCTTTGATGCGCCGTTTTGGTTTAACAGCAAGCGCGCGCGCCTCATTCGCCCTATATAATACGTTGGAGGAGGCCGACGCCTTCGCCGAGGCCCTCACCAAGACCCGGACCTTTTTTGCCTGATGGACGACGCAGCCCAAATTCCCGACTCCACCGTCTCGGCTATCCCCCAGGCGGAGCTCGACGCCCTGACCGATCGCTTGATCGAGCAGTTGAAATCCGTGTTCGACCCGGAAATTCCGGTCGATATCTACGAGTTAGGGTTGATTTATAAAGTCGATGTATCGGACGAAAAAGCTGTCGTGATCGATATGACGCTGACCGCGCCGGGGTGTCCAGTGGCCGGTGAAATGCCCGAATGGGTGCACGACGCGGTGGTTAAAATCCCCGAGGTGACATCGTGCAAAGTCAATCTTGTGTTTGAACCGCCGTGGGATCCTTCGCTGATGAGCGATGAAGCTAAACTCGAATTGAATATGTTCTAAGCCATGGAAATTTCCACCGAAACTCGCGTTCGCCGCCCCCGCCCCAAGGTCGTCACGCTCAGCGACGCAGCCGCCGCCCGCGTGCGCGAAATCATGGACCGCGCCGAAAAACCCTACGCGGGCCTGCGCGTCGGGGTGAAGAACGGGGGCTGCGCGGGATCGGAATATGTCTTGGAATACGCCGAGGCCGCACTGCCGCTCGACGAGGTGGTCGAAGAAAAGGGCGTCACCATCCTGATCGAGCCAAAGGCTGTGCTGTTCCTGATTGGCACCGAAGTCGATTATGAAATTACCCCGCTCGCCTCGAAATTCGTATTTCGTAATCCCAATCAGACCGACGCCTGCGGCTGCGGGGAGAGCGTGACGATCGTCGCCGCGACCGGTGATTAAGGCGCGCACGCGTCTCTCGACTCACCGATTTGCCATAAGACGGAATCATTAGGCCCGCGTCGAACAATGTTTCGATCGTGACGGTTCGCCTTTACCGGTCGACGGAACCGATTGCCGATATTTTCGTTCAATCAGAGCGCTTTGAGGGAATTGTCATGAAAAACTGGTTTCGTCCGCAACGAGAAAGCGTCGAAGAGGCCGATCTGGTGGATGCGCGTACGGAAGCTCGCCCCGTTGAGCGGCACACCGTCGTCGTCGACTCTAAGGCGCCCGAACACGCCCACCGCGCCGAACTCGATCTGGCGTATGAGCGGGGTCGTGCGCGTGAACGCCAATCGCGGCGCGGCTCGCCCATGCTGGCGCTGGTCGGATTGTTGTTGGTCGTGACGGCGGGCGCTTTAATTTATTTGGCGGTCAAGACCGGCTCGTTCAGTAGCGGCGGCGCGGTCGTTGACCAAGGTCTCGACAAGGCCGCTCACGCGGTCAATGCGCCGATCAAGAACGCCGCGGAATCGACCGGCGCCGCTCTGCAAAACGCCGGCCGTTCTTTGAAATAACGCAAGCGTCACGCTTTGATCGACAGCGCGTCCTCGGTCCGCGCCACCCAGGCCGAAACCGCCGGATAAAGACCCAAATCAAAGCCGCCCTCGTGCGCCACGCGGGTGTAGGCGACCAGGGCGATGTCGCCGAGCGTGGCGGTTTCGCCGCCGAGGAAAGGCGCAGCGGTCAGGACCGCTTCCATTTTGCTCAACGCCGCGGCGCCGCGCTCATACAATTTGGCATCGAGTTTCGATTTGGGTTTGCCCAGATACTTCATCTGAAACCGCGCGACGGCGATATAGGGTTCGTGGCTGTATTGTTCCCAGAACATCCACTCGAGCATTTGCGCACGGGCATAGGCGTCCGTCGGGATGAGATCGGAGCCTTCGGCCAGATAGAGCATAATGGCGTTCGATTGGGCCAACGCGCGGCCATCGGCCAGCAGCAACACCGGAACTTGGCCCGCCGGATTGAGCGCGAGGAATTGGGGCGTGCGCGTTTCGCCCTTCATGATGTCGATATCGCGCCACCGGTGCGCCAAGCCGAGATGGCGCGCGGTCCAC
>JANXWN010000066.1 GCA_025351125.1 Caulobacteraceae bacterium
ACGACGCGCGGCTAAACGCATTCGAGGATGAGGCGTTTGCGCACAGTCCAGATGCGGCGACGACCGCGGCGCGCTTGCTGGAGGCGCGGGCGACTCGAAACAGCCAAACCGCCCAAACCCTGCCGACCGGCAAGCTGTCGGGTAAGATCAACCGCCAGACTTCGAGCAATATCGGCGGAGCCTCGCAGTCGCTGATCCCGATCGGCGGAACCACCGACCTGGCGAACGCCAGCTTTGACGTCTCGTGGGAAATCGATCTTTTCGGTCGTCTCGCCGTGGCGCGGAAGGCCGCGAACGCCAGCCTCGCTCAACAGCGTTTTAACATCGAAGGCAGCCGCGCCAGCTTGGCGGCGAATGTGGCGGACGCCTATTTTCAGACCAAGGGCCTGCTGGTCCAAGTCGAGGATGCGCGAGAAAATTTACGCATCCAGAGCGAATTGGCCGAGACGGCGCAACGAAAAGCCGATTTGGGCCTCGCGCCATTGTCCGATGCCGATCGCGTCGCCGGAACACTGGCTCAATCGCACGCCCAGGTCGACGAATTGGAAGCTCAACTCCACACCGCTCAACGTCAACTGCTGATTTTGATCGGTCGAGGCGTTGCGCCGACCACGGGTCTAGTACTTGACGCCGTCTTGGCGGATCCCCCGGCAATCCCGCGCGCGGTTCCCGGCGATCTGCTGGCGCGTCGGCCCGATGTGCGTGAGGCCGAAGCACGGGTGCGCGTTCAGGCGGCGACATCGCGCCTGCGGCATCTGGCGATATTCCCGACCTTTACTTTGCTGCCCGGCCTTGGATTGTCGCACACCGTTTCGCCCGGCGTGTCCTTCATTCCGCCATCGACTCTCGCGCCCGATAAGCAAACCACGGATCTAGGCTTTTGGTATTTGGGAGCCGGCGCCAGCATGCCTTTGCTGGATATCCCGCGACTGTTGTATGACGCCAAGGCGGAGGACGCGCGCACTGAACAGGCGGTGATCGCCTACGAAAAAACGGTGCAGACGGCCTATGGCGAAGCCGAGAACGATTTGGTGAACTTGAGCGCCAGCGCGCGGGGCGTCGCGGTGCTGCATGACGGCGCAGCACGCGCCAAACGCGCCGCCGATGCCGCGCGAAAGCGCTACGGCATGGGTTTGGACGACATCACCGCCGCGTTGACTGCCGAACAATCTTGGCGTGATACGCGCAGCGGCCTTACCAATGCCCAAATCCAAGCGTTGCGGCGGGCGGTGCAGACCTATAAGGCGCTCGGCGGCGGCTGGGCCTATGCGTCCATCAGACCAAAAACCCCGTGAGATACACCTTGTCCAGACTTCATCTCGTGATTGCCGCGTCCGCCGCGTTAAGCTTGACGTTCGGGCTTCCCGGGTGCGCCAAGAAAGCCGGCGAAAGCGCCAAGGCGCAGGCGCGTTCGGTAACCGTGGTCGCTATAAGCCCGCGCGAGATCGAGGGCGGGTTAGTCGCGTCCGGCGCGTTGACGCCGCGCGAGGACGTCGCGGTGTTTCCGCAACTTTCGGGTTACCGGGTGGCCCGCGTCTTAGCCGACGAAGGTCAATGGGTAAAGGCCGGTCAACCCCTCGCGGTGATGGACGACGTTCTGCTTCGTGCGCAATTGGCCCAACAGACCGCGCAGGCCGGCCAGCAAAGAATTCTCGCCGATCAAGCCGAGGCGCAGGCGGCGCGGGTCAAAGGCGCCTTGGCCGATGGCCTGTTGTCGCAAGAACAAATTGATAGTCGCCGATTCGGCGCGCGTTCGGCGCGCGCTCAAGCGACGGCGGCCGAAGCCATGGCCCAGGATGCCCGCACGCGCGAGGCTCTTACCGTGGTACGCGCGCCGTTCTCCGGCCTCGTCATCGAGCGGAATATTCGCCCCGGCGATCTGAGTGGCGGCGCCAATCCCTGGTATCGCTTGGCGAAAGACGGCCAAGTCGAATTGGCGGCGGACGTGAGTGAAAACAACCTGAACGCCCTTCGTCCGGGGGGCCGCGCGACGGTGACCCTCGCGGACGGCTCGCAGGTTCACGGCGTCGTACGATTGGTCAGCCCCCGTATCGACGCCGCCACCAAATTGGGCCGCGTACGCGTCAGCTTGCCGGTGCAGGCCAATGTTCGCGCCGGCGGGTTCGCGCGAGCCAGTTTCTTGGGCGTGACGCGGTCGGCCATGGCGGCGCCGGAGACGGCGGTGCGCTACGACGCCGACGGCGCTTCGGTGCTGGTTGTGGGCGCCGACAACAAAGTCGTGCGCGTCGCGGTCACCACCGGCCAACGCGGCGGGGGCTATGTCGAGCTGCTGACCGGTCCCGCGCCGGGTGCACGGGTCGTTGCGAAAGCGGCCGCCATGATGACCCCGGGAGACTATGTCAGGCCGGTGATAACGCCATGAACCCGCCACCTGAACACGATCAACCGCACTTCGGCCCGACCACGGGCGGTCTTCGGATCTCCGAATGGGCAATCAAAAACCCTATCCCCGTAACGCTGCTGTTCATGATCGCTCTGATTTCGGGCGCCATCGCTTATGCCGGCCTCGCCGTCAAAAACTGGCCGAATATCGAATTTCCGGTGGTCCTCGTAAGCGTCACGCGAAGCGGCGCGGCGCCGGCGGAGATGGAAAATCAGGTCACGCGGCCGATCGAAAATGCGCTGGCGGGAATCACGAACGTCGAATCGATATCTTCGGTCATCACCGAAGGCAACTCGGCGATAAGCGTGCAATTTACACTCGGCACCGATCTGCAAAAGGCCACTGACGACGTCCGCACCAAGGTCGACCAGGTGCGCAACCAGCTACCGAGCGATATTGATCCGCCGCGCGTGCAGCGGCTTGAAGCCGGCGAGCAACCGATCATTACCTACGCGGTGTCGGCGCCGGGCCTGTCGGAGGCGGATGTATCCTGGCTGATTGACAACCGGGTCGCCCGGGCGCTGCAGGGCGTCAACGGCGTGGCTCAGGTCGATAGGCTCGGCGGTGTCGATCGCGAGATTAACGTCATCGTGGATCCTGTACGCCTCGCCCAACACGGGGTAACGGCCGCCACGGTGAACCAAGCTCTGGCGCAATCCAATGTGGACGCTCCCGGTGGGCGCGTCACCCTGGGCGGACGAGAAGAAACCCTTCGCGTTCTAGGCGCCGCGCCGAGCGTCGAAAGTATTCGGGCGATCGCAATACCGGCGGGCTCGGGAAGGTTTGTGCATCTCTCGGACATCGCCGACGTTGGCGATGGCTCGGCTGAAGTCAGATCTTTTGCCCAATTGAATGGTCAGCCGGTGGTTGGCTTTCAAATTCGCAAATTGAAGGAAGCGAGCGAGGTTTCTACGGAGGACGGCGTCGACGCCGCGATCGTGGAGCTCAAGCGGACCACCCCTGGGTTGATCGTCCGCAAGATCGTCTCGCAGGTCGACTATAGCCGTGACGACTTTTCGGCGACCGCGCACACCTTGCTTGAAGGCATGTTGCTGGCGGCTTTGGTGGTGTGGCTGTTTCGGAAAGAAGTTCTGCTGAAAGTGTGCCTGGTCTTTGTGGCGTTCTCTTTCTTTCTGCGAATGGGAATGTATTTCTCGCACGTCAACGTGCTGGCTATTTATGCGCTGACACCCTGCCGCTTTGACGCATTGTGCCTGGGTGGCTTTCT
>JANXWN010000095.1 GCA_025351125.1 Caulobacteraceae bacterium
CCTTGACTACGGCGCACCCGTCCGGCGCCGGCGCACGCCACGCAGGTGGTGGCGGTGGTGCCGGGTTTGGCCCCCGAGCCCTCGCAGGTCTCGCAGGACATCGCCGCGGCGACCTTGATTTCGACTTCGGCGCCGGCGTAAGCCTGCTCTAGGGTTATTTCGAGGTCATAGCGCAGATCTTGGCCGCGCGCCGGGCCGTTTTGCCGCGTCCCGCGGCCAAACATGTCGCCGAAGACATCGCCGAAAACGCCGTTGAAAATATCGTTGACGTCCTGAAATCCGCCGCCGCCCTGTGCGCCATTAACGCCAGCGTGGCCGAAACGATCATAAGCGGCGCGCTTTTGATCGTCGGCGAGGACGGTGTAGGCCTCGTTGATTTCCTTGAACTTGGCCGTGGCGTCCGCCGAGCCGCTGTTGCGGTCCGGGTGGTGCGCCATCGCCAGCTTGCGAAAGGCGGCCTTCAGGCCGGCGGCGTCGCTGGTCCGCTCGACGCCCAAAACCTCGTAATAATCACGCATAGGCTCGACTTATGTCCCCGGTATTGCAATCGGATGTGGGCGCGGTAGTGAGGCCGCGCAAGGCCGGTGGAAACGACCAAGTCATCGTTCCACCGGCCCGCACGATTTACGCGGGCTTATGCTCGTCCGAAACGTCTTCGAATTCGGCGTCGACGACGCCGTCGTCGGCCTTGCCCGACGCCGCGTCGGCAGCCGGTTCTTGCTGAGCGGCATACATCGCTTCTCCCAATTTCATCGACGCCTGCATCAGGGTTTGCGTTTTGGCGGTGATCGCTTCGACGTTGTCGCCGTCGACTTCGCTCTTGAGGTCAGCCAATGCCGTTTCGATCGCCGTCTTTTCGTCCGCGCCCACCTTGTCGCCATGTTCGGCCATGGCCTTTTCGGTGCTGTGAATCAGCGATTGCGCATGATTTTTCGCTTCCACCGCCTCCTTGCGCTTTTTGTCCTCCTCGGCGTTGGCTTCGGCTTCTTTCACCATTGCTTCGATATCGGAATCCGACAAACCGCCGTTGGCCTGAATCCGGATTGATTGCTCCTTCATCGTCGCCTTGTCCCGGGCCGAAACATTGACGATGCCATTAGCGTCGATGTCGAAGGTGACCTCGACTTGCGGCACCCCGCGGGGGGCGGGTGGGATGCCGACCAGATCAAATTGACCCAATATCTTGTTGTGCGCGGCCATCGGACGTTCGCCTTGGAACACGCGAATGGTCACCGCGTTTTGGTTGTCGTCGGCGGTCGAGAAGACCTGACTTTTCTTGGTCGGGATGGTCGTGTTGCGTTCGATCAAAGGAGTAAAAACACCCCCCAAGGTTTCAATGCCGAGCGTCAGGGGCGTCACGTCCAGCAGCAAAACGTCTTTCACGTCGCCCTGCAGCACGCCGCCTTGAATCGCCGCGCCCAAGGCCACCACTTCGTCCGGGTTAACGCCTTTGTGCGGCTCGCGGCCGAAGAACGCCTTAACCGTCTCGATCACCTTGGGCATGCGCGTCATGCCACCGACCAGGATGACTTCATCGATATCGGACTTTTTCAAACCGGCGTCCTTTAACGCCTGCTCGCAGGGTCCGACCGTCTTGGCGACCAAATCTTCCACCAGGGCTTCGAGCTTAGCGCGCGAGAGCTTGATATTGAGGTGCAGGGGGCCAGACGCGTTCATCGAAATAAACGGCAGATTGACTTCGTATTGCGCCGTGGACGAGAGCTCCTTTTTGGCCTTTTCGCCCTCTTCCTTGAGACGCTGCAGTGCCAATTTGTCCTTGCGCAGATCGACACCTTGTTCCTTTTTGAACTCTTCGGCTAGGTAGTCGACGACACGCAGGTCGAAATCCTCGCCGCCGAGGAAGGTATCGCCGGCCACGGCCTTTACCTCGAACACGCCATCGCCGATTTCCAGCACCGAAACGTCGAAGGTGCCGCCGCCCAGGTCATAGACGACGATCTTTTTGCCTTCGTTCTTTTCCAAACCGTAAGCCAAGGCCGCCGCCGTGGGCTCATTGATGATGCGCAGGACTTCGAGGCCCGCGATCTTGCCGGCGTCCTTGGTCGCTTGACGTTGGGCGTCGTTAAAATAAGCCGGAACCGTGATCACCGCTTGAGTGACCGGCTCTCCCAGATAGGCCTCGGCGGATTCCTTCATTTTCTGCAAGATGAAGGCGGAGACCTGTTGCGGCGAGTAGTCTTTGTCGTGCGCGCGAACCCAGGCGTCGCCCGTCGGACCCTTGACGATCTGATAAGGCACCATGGCCTTATCTTTTTCGACCATCG
>JANXWN010000164.1 GCA_025351125.1 Caulobacteraceae bacterium
CGGAACTTTTCAGGCAGACCCTCGCGGCGGACGGCGTGAGCTTCCATCTCGGAATTGTGAGCGTGGCACATGTGATGTAGGGCCAGGGTGGTGTCCATGGTGGCCTGCTGGCCCATGTTGTTCTGCGCGACGTTCACGGCCTGCTTGGTCATTTTGAGGGCGAAAGCGGGCTTCTGCGCGATGCGGTTGGCCATGGCTAGAGTGAACGATTGCAACTCATCGCGGGGCACGACGTGGTTGACCATGCCCAGGCGGTGCGCTTCCTCGGCCGACCACACGTCGGCGGTGAACAGAAACTCCTTGGCCTTGCGGATTCCCAGTTCGTAGGGGTGGTTAAAGTATTCCACTCCGCACACGCCCATAGCCACGACCGGGTCCACGAAGCTGGCATCGTCGCTGGCGATGATGAGATCGCACACCCAGGCCAGCATCAGGCCGCCGGCGATGCATTTACCTTGCACCATGGCGATCGTCGGTTTCGGAAAATCGCGCCATCGGCGACACATGCCGAGGAATACCTCTTGTTCGAAACTATAGCGGCTGTGCACGCCGCCTTCCCGTGACGGCTGCCAGGTGCCGACCAAGGGGTCTTCGAATTTGCCGAAACTCTTGAGATCGTGGCCTGAGGAAAAGTGCGGGCCTTCGCCGCCGAGTAGCACCACCTTGATATCTTCGTCCCGCGCGGCCTTGTCGAAACACGCGTTCAAGTCGTAGGTCAGCCGATTATTTTGGGCGTTGCGCGCTTCGGGACGGTTCTGCATGATCTTCGCCACGTGCGGCGCGACCACCTCGTAGGTAGCTAGGGCGAATTCGTGCTTCACGGTAGACTCCGGGTTGCTTGCCGCGGCGTTTGGGCGAGATCCCGCCCTAACCGCTTTGAGGCTCGACTTTGACGTCATCGTCACGGCTTGGCAATATCGCATCGCGTTACGCTTTTCCAGATTGGATCGGCGCATGCCGTGAAATCGGAAGGACCTAGTGGAACATGGCGGACGACAAGGCGCACTATTACGAGCCCCGCGCCGGACACGGACTGAGGCACGATCCACTCAACGCCATCATCGCGCCCCGACCAATCGGCTGGATTTCTACCGTCGATAGCGCGGGCGTCGCCAACCTGGCGCCGTACAGTTATTTTAACGCTTTCAATTACTTCCCACCCGTGATCGGCTTTTCGACCATCGGCTGGAAGGACAGCGTCGCCAATGTCGCCGCCACGCGCGAGTTCTGCTGGAACCTCTCCACCAAGGCGCTGGCGCGGGAAATGAACCTGACCTGCGCCCCCGCGCCGCCGGAGATCGACGAATTCGAGGTCGCCGGACTGACCAAGGCGCCGGCGAGGTTGGTCAGGCCGCCACGGGTGCTGGAAAGCCCGGTCAATATGGAATGCCGGCTGAGCCAGCTGATTCAACTGCAGGGCGCCGACGGGACCGCCTTCGATACCTGGCTGGTTCTCGGCGAGGTGGTCGCGGTCCACATCGACCGCGCCTTGATCACGGATGGCGTGTATCAGACGGCCGAGGCTCGGCCGATCCTGCGCGCGGGGCGGTTGGGCGACTACGTGGAAGTGCGGCCCGATGCCATCTTCACCATGGATCGCGCGGGCTGGCCACCGCCGGCGGGCGCCGCCGACAGAGAGGCAAGCTAAACAGCCGCTTCACCTGCAGCGCCCGTGACGTTCGGGCGCGCGGCGATCGCCCGGCGGCCCGCGGAATGTGAAGCAACGGCCTTGGCCGGCGATTTAGAAGACATAACGCATTTTGGTTTTGACAATGCGTCGCGGGGCCGCATAGTCGTGGGGAAATCGGCTATAGAGCCGCATCGAGGAGACGCTTATGGCGAGCCAGCCACGACCCATACCGCCTGACGCCGAGATTCGGGCCATCGTCGGTCACCAATTTCCAGGTGGGCCTTACACCGTCGCGCATTGGGAGAACTTTCTCCTGACCGAATGCACCGGCGCCGAACTGCTGCCGGGCGGCATGGTGCACCCCGTCGTCTTGTTCCATATGCCCATCTTGGGCAGTCGAACCACCATCGGCGAGATGTTCGCGCTGGGCCAGGCGGAATCGGACTACTCGATCGGCATCGAAAGCTACGACTGGGAGATGTTCGAGCCCCTGCGCGAAGAGGTCCCGTACGCCGTTAGCGGCAAGGTCGTCGCCGCCGAACGAATGATCCAGCCGGAGGGGCGCATGTACGACCGGATCCAATTCCAATTCGAAGTGGCGCAAGCCGATGGGGTCCTGGCCGCGCGCACCACGATCACCTGGCACTATAACCGGGGCGCGCGGTCATGAAGGCGGCGGTCGGCGATGAAATCCCCGGGTGGCTGATGGAAAGCGTACGTCCCGAGCGCATGCGCACCATGGCCGCGATCTTGCGCGATCCCAACCCCGTTCACTGGGACCGCGACGCCTGCGACGCGATCGGATTTGGCCAACGCACCATCAACCAAGGGCCGCTGGGGCTTAGCTATATGGTCAATATGCTGCATGCCTGGGCCGGGCCCGGCTCGATCACGCGGTTGATCATGACCTTTCCCAAGGCTGTCCTTGACGGCGATCGCATCACCGCCCGCGGCGAGGTCACCGGTTTGCGCGAACAGAGCGGACGCCGCTATGCGGACTGCCGGATCTGGCTCGATCGCGGGCCGGACGATTATCCGCTGCAAGGCACGGCCTCGGTCCGGTTGCCCGATTGACCGCGATGAACGCCCTGAGAAATGGTCGTCGCTGGCGTGGAAAAACGCCGGTCTGGCTATGATTGTGATGATTGAAGGGCGTAAGCTCTGCAAAACCGTCGTGCGCCCGTTCGAGACCCTGCTCCCTAGCCCCGTTCCCGCTGCCCGCCGGCATACCGAGGATTCTACATGCCGCAGACCACGACCTATCTGAACGCCGCCGCCAAGCCGCACCTCAGCGCGCGGTTGGACGCGGCGCGCTACACTTCGCGCGATTTCATGCGCGCGGAATGGGAGAGCATGTGGACTCGGACCTGGCTGCTGGCCGGCCTGGAACAAGACGTGATGGCGCCGGGTGATTTTTTCGTCTTCGGCATTGGACCCGAGTCGATTTTGGTCACGCGCACCCGCGCGGGCGCCGTGG
>JANXWN010000170.1 GCA_025351125.1 Caulobacteraceae bacterium
TGACGGCGCAGTTGCAGCTGAACGCCCGCCCGCGCGCAGGCCGCCTCCAGCAATTGCGGCTTGAGTTGCTCGATCAACCAGGGATCCCCCTCGCCTTGATCGACCAAAAGCTCCGCGACCCGGGCGCCGTCGTCCAGCAGAGCGCAGGCGTCATAAGCCCGCCATGCCGCACGGTCGGGGCCCAAATAGCCGCTCAAGGCCTTAACCCCCCACGGGCAGTTGATCGGCGACGAGATCGGCGCGAAGGCCGACACGGCGGCAAATCGGGTCGGACTTCGCAACGCCATCGTCAAGGCGCCGTGCCCACCCATCGAATGGCCCAAAATACTCTGACGCGCCATGTCGGCGGGAAAATGCCCAGCGATAACATCGGGAAGTTCACGCTCCAGCCAGGATCGCATCCGAAAATGCGCCGCCCACGGCGCCTGCGTGGCGTCAAGGTAAAACCCCGCCCCCTGGCCCATGTCATAGGACGCGTCGTCGGCCACGCCTTCGCCGCGCGGGCTGGTGTCGGGCGCGATCAACATCAGGCCTAGTTGCGCCGCCGCACGCTGCGGCGCGGCCTTTAGGGGAAAGTTCTCGTCGGTGCAGGTCAGGCCCGCCAAACACCAAACAACTGGAAACGGCCCCTTGCCCGGCGGGGTGAAAACCGAAAACGCCATAGCCGTGGCCGTCTGCGCGCTGGCGTGCCGGTGAAAACTTTGCACGCCACCTTGGCAAGGATGGACGGATAGGGTTTCGCAGGTCATTCGCTATGCTACAGACATCGACCCGACAATTCCACAGGAAGACGCCCGTGACCACCGAACCGACGCCGCCGACCGGCCTGCAACTGCGATCTCTGGTGACCTCATCGGGTGAACTGCAACTCTCCCTCGCTCGCATCGCGACGCCGGAACCGCGCGCCGACGAGGTCGTCATTCGCGTCGAAGCTACCCCGATCAATCCATCGGATCTGGGCCTGCTGGTCGGCGCGGCGGATATGTCCGCCGCCAAAACCTCCGGCGCCGGCGACGACGTCACTGTAACGGCCCCTATTCCCCCGCGATTGATGGGCGCGATGGGCGCCCGCGTCGATCAATCGATGCCGGTCGGCAACGAAGGCGCCGGCGTGGTGGTCAAGACCGGCGATTCCGACGCGGCCCGCGCCCTGCTCGGCAAGACCGTGGCGGCGTTCGGTGGGGCGATGTACGGGCAATTCCGCGCCGTTAAAGCCGGCGATTGCCTCGTCCTGCCGCCCGGCGCCACGCCAGCCGACGGCGCCTCGTGCTTTGTCAATCCGCTGACCGCGCTGGGCATGGTCGCCACCATGCGCATGGAGGGCCACACGGCGCTGGTCCATACGGCGGCGGCGTCGAATCTGGGGCAAATGCTCAACAGGATTTGTCTGAAGGACGGCGTCGATCTGGTGAATATCGTGCGCAATCCGGCGCAGGCCGGCTTGCTGCGCGGAGACGGCGCCAAGCACGTTGTCGATTCCAGCGCGGCGACTTTCAAGGACGATTTGCTCGCGGCGCTGATCGCCACGGGCGCGACCATCGCCTTTGACGCGATCGGCGGCGGCAAATTGGCGGGGCAATTGCTGGCGGGCATGGAGGCGGCGGCCAACGCGACCGCCAAGGAATACAGCCGCTACGGATCGGCGATCCACAAACAGGTTTACATATACGGCGGTCTCGACACCGGCCCGACGGAATTGAACCGCAGTTTCGGCATGGCTTGGGGGCTCGGCGGCTGGCTGCTGCCGCCGTTTCTACAGAAGATCGGCGCCGCCGAAGGGGTCAAATTGCGCGCCCGCGTCGCCGCCGAGTTGAAAACCACCTTCGCCAGCCACTACACCCGCGTGGTGTCGCTGCGCGAGGCGCTAAGCCTGAGTCACATCGCGGTCTACAACCAGCGGTCGACGGGAACCAAGTATCTGATCAACCCCGCGCTTTAGGCACCCGGCGCTAAGCGCGACTGAGATTAGTCGCCGTAAAGCCGGCTTTAAAACGCCGCGCACTCGATCGAGCCATCCGCATGCAGCGCGGCGCGTTTCATGCCGGCGGAGATAAACGGCATGGCCACGGCGCCGACGGCGTCGATGGCGATCAGGCCCCCGTCGCCACCGAGCGCGCCGACCTCCGCCAGCGCCGCAGCGCTCGCGGTCGCCAAATCCTCGCCGGCAAACCGCATCCGATGGCCGATTTGGGCGGCGACCGCGGCGCGGAGGAACATCTCGCCGGCGCCCGTGCAGGAGACGGCGACGCGGTCGTCGGCCCACACCCCCGCGCCGGGGATCGGGCTGTCGCCAACGCGGCCGGGCATTTTGCCAAACACGCCGCCGGTGGAGGTCCCCGCCGCCAGGGCGCCGGTTTCGTCGCGCGCCACGCAACCGACCGTACCGGTGGCGAGGTCCGAGGCCTTTCGCCCCGCGCTACCGCCCGCATGAGTAAACCAAGCGGCGGCGTCTTCGATCCGGGCCAGGTCCTGCACGGCGGCAAAGGCGGCCGCGCCGTTTCCGGCCAGCAGGACGTGCGGGGTTTGCTCCATCACCGCGCGGGCGGCGCGGATTGGCGAAGCGAATCCGACCAGGGCGGCGACCGCGCCCGCCCGCCGGGTTGGTCCGTGCATCACGCCGGCGTCCAGCTCATAGACCCCGTCCGTATTGGGCGACGCGCCGCGTCCGGCGACATAAAATCCAGAGGCTTCCAAGTGGGCGATCGTTTCCACCACCACGTCCATCGCCGCCGCACCGGCGCGCAAGCGGTCACGGCCGGCCTCGATCAGGCCGCGCATGTGCGCCAGTTCCTTGGCGTATTCGCGCCCGCGCAAGGGTCCGGCGCCACCGTGCAGGGCCAAGGTCAAACATTTGTTGGTCATCGTCGCTCCGTTATCTTCCGTCGGTCTCGCCCATGCGATAGCGTCGCCGCTCGATCAAAGAAAGCGGAGGACTTCATGAAGGCGATACTCAGCACGGCGCCGGGCGGCCCGGAAACCCTGCTCTTGCAGGATATCGCCGGCGCCGACGCGGGTCCGGGACAGGCCGTGGTTTCGATCAGGGCGTGCGGGGTGAACTATCCGGACTTCCTGATGATCGAAGATAAATATCAGTTCAAGCCGCCGCGGCCGTTTTCGCCGGGCAGCGAAATATCCGGGGTGGTCACGGCGATCGGGGGGGGCGTCACCGACGTCAAGGTCGGCGACCGCGTGCTCGGCAGTATCGGCAGCGGAGGGATGCGCGAGGAAATCGCCGTCGACGCCGCGCGCTTGACCGCCATTCCGGACGGCATGCCGTTTGACGAGGCCGCCGCGTTTTTGATGACCTACGGCACATCGTATTATGCGCTGAAGGATCGCGGGTTTCTAAAGCCCGGCCAGACTCTGCTGGTGACCGGCGCGGCGGGCGGCGTCGGCTTGGCGGCGGTGGAGTTGGGCCGCGCCATGGGCGCGCGGGTAATCGCCGCGGCCTCGTCGCAACAAAAGGTCGATCTATGTCTGGCGCGCGGCGCGGATCTGGGGGTGGTATATCCCGCCGGTCCGTTTGATCGCGACGGGCAAAAAGCCTTGGCCGATCAATTCAAGCAGGCGTGCGGAGCAGACGGAGCGGACGTGGTCTATGACGGCGTCGGCGGCGATTATGCCGAGGCGGCTCTGCGCTGCATGGCGTGGGAAGGGCGGTTCCTGGTGATCGGTTTTCCGGCCGGGATTCCGCGCGTGCCGCTCAATCTGGCCTTATTGAAAAGCTGCGATATCGTCGGGGTGTTCTGGGGCGCGGCGGTGGCGCGCGACCCGGCGGGACACCAAGCCAATATCAAAGCGTTGATGGCGCTGTACGCGACCGGCAAGATCAAACCCTATGTCTCCGAACACTTTCCGCTGGCGAGAGCCGGCGAAGCGATCAGCCACCTCGCCGGCCGCAAGGCTCTGGGCAAAGTCGTAGTGATGGTGGACTAATCGGACGGTGGACGTCTCGTCCGCGATTTTCGCTAGTGAAATAGAGGCGGACAGAACGTTCGCCCGCAAGGGAGAAACTTATGACCGGACGCTTAAACGGCAAAATCGCAATGGTTACCGGCGGATGCTCGGGAATTGGGCTGGGAACGGTGGAGCTGTTCGCCGCCGAGGGGGCGAAGGTGATCGCCGCGGATCTGCAGGACGACAAGGGCGCGATGCTTGAAGCCCGGTTTCCCGGCGCCGTGCGCTATATTCACTGTGACGTGACGGTCGAAGCCGACATCGCCGCCGCTTGCGCCTTGGCCAAGAGCGCTTTTGGCGGGTTGGACATTTTGTTTAACAACGCAGGCCACGCCGGATTGGCGGGGGGCGTGGAAACAATGACCGTCGAGGGTTGGGATGCCACCTTTGCGGTTCTGGTGCGCGGCCCGGCGGTGGGAATGAAACACGCCCGGCCGTTGATGCTTGAGCGCGGCGGCGGATCGATCATCAACACCGCCTCGATCGCCGGATTGCAGGCGGGATACGGCCCGCTGGCCTATTCCGCCGCCAAGTGCGCGGTGATCCATATGAGCCGCTGCGCCGCCGCTGAGCTTTCACCGCACAAGATTCGGGTTAACGCCATCTGCCCTGGCCTGATCGCTACCTCGATCTTTGGCGGCGCATTGGGCATGAACCGCGAGGGCGCTGATCAATTGGCCGCGATGGTCGCCCAGAACGGCGCGATCGCCCAGCCCATTCCTAAATCCGGCCTCCCGTTCGACATCGCCGCCGCCGCGCTTTTTCTGGCGTGCGACGACTCGGCGTTCGTCACCGGAACCCACATGGTGGTCGACGGCGGCATTACAATCGGCCCGCGCGGCGCGTGGGATACGACCGCGCCGTCGGTGTGGATCGATATCTTTGGGGTCAGCTTGCAGGAGATGGGGGCGGCGAACCAAGCAACATGAGAAACGGCTTGACCGGCAAAACAGGTGAGCCCGCTCCGCGACCGAGCGCCCATGGGATCAACGGATGCCGAAGTATTATTCAGAACTCACCGATATCATGCGAGCGCAGGGCTGTTGGCGAGTTGAAGGCGGCAAAGGCAGCCACGAGAAGTGGCGTAGCCCGATCAATGATCGTACTATCACCGTTCCGCGTTTCAAAAGCCGCCACACCGCCAATGAGGTGCTAAAGCAACTCGGCATAGCAAGAGGTTTTAGTCAGGCGACCAAGAGCTCGCGACGGGAGGCGGCGGAAAATTCGATAGGGATGGTTTGATTATGAATGCCGGCGTTCGCGGCCAGCATTTCAGGCCCGAGCGCTTCCATTAACGCCTCGAATTCCGCAAGGTCGTCAGCCTCGATAACCAAGCTTGGTATATCGGTTTGGGAGGTCCACACAGCCGCCTCGGGGTCCCAGATCGCCTTCACATAATATGATCGTTGCATCTCAATAATTCCGATGAGACGACCAACGCCGCACCGTTTCCGCGCGGCCATGTGAGGCAATATCACGACGCGGCCTCGCTTTTCGTGCGCGTATTGCCTGCTCCGGACAATCACAATCGCGGCCGGTGGCGCAAGCGTAGTGGTGAGCGCTCATATTTGCTACAATGCCTTATGCCCGTCGCCGCCCGCATCAATCCTCGGGACTATTTTAGCGCCGAAGACTGGCCGCGCTTATCCACGCGGTCGTCGTGGAAGGGGCTGGCGCTGGTGGCCCACGCGTGGGTGGTCATCGCCTTGGCAAGCGTCATGGCGATCCGCTGGCCAATTACCCTGCCCCTCGCGGTGATGGTTATCGGCGCGCGGCAGCTGGGCCTGGCGATTCTGCTGCACGACGCGGCGCACGGCGCGCTGCATCCCAACGCCCAGTTGGCCGATTGGATCGCCGAATGGCTCTGTCTTGGCGGTGTGGCGCCTTACCGCGCCTATCATCTGCAGCACCATAAGTTCGCACAACAGGCCGAGGATCCCGACCTCGCGCTTTCCGCGCCCTTCCCGATTAGCCGCGCTTCATTGCGCCGCAAGATCGTACGCGATCTGACCGGCCAGACCTGGTTTAAACAGAAGTTCGGGCGGTTCACCGCGACGCTACGGACGCGAAAAGCGGGCGAGCGCATTTTCCCCATCCTGCTGAATGAGGTTTACCGTCAGCGGCGCTGGCTCATCGTCAACGGCTTGGCGATCGCGGCGTTCAGCGCGGCGGGATTGTGGTGGGCTTGGTTCGCGGTCTGGCTTCTGCCGCGCGCGACCTGGTTTCAGTTGGTCACCCGCCTACGAAACATCGCCGAGCACGCCCTGGTGGCGAAGAACGAGCCGGACCCTTTGCGCCACGCCCGCACCACCCGGGCCAATTGGATCGAACGGGCCCTGATCGCGCCCTATTATGTCAACTATCACTGTGAGCATCACATGTTCATGCACGTGCCGTGCTGGAACCTGCCGCGCGCCCGCCAGATACTGCAGCGGGAGGGCGTTACGGCGCGAATGGAAAGCGCGCCGGGGTATCTCAGCGTTCTGGGGGCGGTAACCGCCGCTTGACGCGACGACAGTCCTTTCCCAAGGAACTACTGTGAACAAACAATGAACATTTGAGGCCTTTCCGATGCGAAAAGACGGTAAGATCGACTATGTGGAGTTTCCGGGAGCGGATCTCGCCGCCACGAAAGCGTTCTACGGCGCGGCCTTCGGTTGGAAATTTCAAGACTACGGCCCAAGCTATGCCGCATTTGAAGGCGAAGGCGCGGACGGCGGCTTTTCCGGCGACGCGGCGGAGGCCCCGATAATGCCCTTAGTAATCCTCTACGCCCATGATCTCGAGGCCATGGCGTCAAAGGTGCGCGGCGCGGGCGGCGTGATCAACAAGGCGATTTTCAGCTTTCCGGGCGGACGGCGATTTCACTTCACCGATCCGTCGGGCAATGAATTGGCGGTTTGGTCCGAGACGTGAGCGGCCCGGCGTGTTTATGATGGCGGCGAAAACGAGGATTTCGCCATGCGCCGACGCACGTTTCTCGCCACCCTTCCGATCGCGGCCGTGGCGACATCGGGCGCGCAAACGATGGAATCGCCCGGCGTGAGCCGTGTGGACCACGGGACGAAACGGCCGGATATCTACGGCGGGGATCGGGTTTTAGGAGAACATTTCGCCTCCCGCTCGACGGTGTGGGGCGCGCACGGCGCGGCGGCGACGGCCCATCCTCTGGCCACCTTGACGGCGATCGAGACATTGAAAGCCGGCGGCTCGGCGGTGGACGCGGCGATCGCGGCCAACGCGGTGTTAGGGTTCGTCGAGCCGGTGTCGTGCGGCGTCGGCGGCGACGCCTTCGCCATGGTGTGGGACCCGAAAACCAAAAAACTCGCCGGGCTAAACGGTTCAGGCCGCTCGCCGCGCGGACTTTCCCTGGAAATCCAGCGCGCCCGGGCGAAAAACGGCATGATCGCTTCGCATGGCGCGGTTTCGGTTTCGACGCCCGGAGCGGTGGACGCATGGTGGACGCTGCACCAACGTTACGGTCGATTGCCGTGGAAAGACCTGTTCGCGCCGGCGATCGATGCGGCGCAGCACGGGGCCCCGATCGCGCAAACCATCTCCGGTTACCTCGCGCTCAGCTTGCGCGCCTTCACCCGAGCTGACGCCGGCATCGAGGAGGTCGAAAACTTCAGAAAAGTGTGGGCCCCGACGGGTCGTACGCCGGCGGAAGGCGAGATATTCGCCAATCCCGCCCTGGCCCACACCTATCGGCAGGTCGCCGACGGCGGTCGGGAGGGCTTCTACGGCGGTCAGATTGCACAGACCATCGACAGCTATTTCAAACGCATCGGCGGCTGGCTTTCCAAGGCCGATCTCGCCGCGCACCACGCGCAATGGGTTGAACCGCGGTCCACGCACTATCGCGGGGTGGAGGTGTGGGCCTTGCCGCCCAATAGCCAGGGGCTCGCCACCCTGCAAATTCTCAATATTCTGGATCAATTCGATATCGCCGGGCTGGGCTTTCAGTCGTCGGCGGGCTTACACTTGGGCATCGAAGCCAAACGCCTCGCCTTCGAAGACCGTGCGCGCTATTTCGCCGACCCGGACTTCGCCAAGACTCCGGTCGATTGGCTTATTTCCAAGGACTATGCCGCGCAACGCGCCAAACTGATCCGCCCGGACCGTATTCTCAAGCCAGTTTATCCCGGTCAAGCGCCTAGCCGAGGCGACACCACCTATCTCTGCGCCGCCGATGCGGACGGCATGATGGTGTCGTTGATCCAATCGAATTATCGCGGCATGGGTTCGGGCCTGTCGCCCGACGGGCTCGGCTTTATGTTTCAGGATCGGGGTGAACTGTTCAGCCTGCGCGACGGCGACGCCAATCTGTATGCCCCGGCAAAGCGGCCGTTTCAGACGATCATTCCGGGCTTTGCGACCAAGGACGGCGAACCGTGGCTGGCGTTCGGCGTCATGGGCGGCGATATGCAGCCGCAAGGTCAGGCGCAGATCATCGTCAATCTGGTGGATCACGGCTTGGGACTACAAGCGGCGGGAGATTCGCCGCGCTGGCATCACGAGGGTTCAAGCGAGCCGACCGGCGAGGGACAGGCCGGGATCGGAACACTGCGCTTGGAGACCGGGGTTCCCGAAGCGACAAAGGCCGG
>JANXWN010000192.1 GCA_025351125.1 Caulobacteraceae bacterium
TGATTGTCACCGCCGACGATTTCGGCGCCGCCTTGCCCGTCAACGAAGCGGTGGAAATCGCCCACCGCGACGGTATCCTTACCGCCGCCAGTCTGATGGTTGGCGCGCCGCGGGCCGGTGACGCCGTAGAGCGGGCCAAGAGGCTGCCCCACCTGCGGGTCGGATTGCATATCGTGCTGGTAGAGGGCCGCCCGACCTTGCCGGTGGCGGACGTCTCGCATCTGGTGGGATCGGACGGCTTGTTTCGCGCCGATATGGTGGCGGCGGGGGCGACGATGTATTTTCATCCCGGCGCGCGAGGCCAACTGGCCGCCGAGATCGAGGCGCAGTTCGCCGCCTTCGCCGCCACCGGCCTGGCGCTCGACCACGTTAACACCCACAAGCATTTTCACCTGCATCCGACCATCGCCGGACTGATCCTCAAGATCGGCGCCCGCTACGGCCTTACCGCCGCGCGCGTTCCGCTCGAGCCCCGCGCGGTGATCGCCCTGATCGAAGGGCGACCGGTTCGCGCCGATCCGCTTTTCGACACCATGGCCGTCTTGGCGCGGCGGCGTTTCCGTGAGGCGGGGCTGATCGTTCCCGACTCGGTGTTCGGCCTGCGCTGGAGCGGCGCGATGACGACGCGGCGCCTTCGCGGGCTAATCGATCACCTGCCGCCTGGCTTGACCGAAATCTATCTGCATCCGGCGACGCACGGGAGTTTCGACGGCGCGGCGCCCGGCTATCGTTACGCCGACGAACTGGCCGCCTTGACCGCGCCCGAGGTGATCGAGGCCGCGGGCCGCGCCGAATTTGCGCGCGGCGGGTTTGGCGATGTCGGAACGTCCGCGCGGCATCAAGCGGCGAAAGGCGCGCCGGCATGAAAATCGGAGTCATCCTCGCCGTGATCGGCGGCTTGGCGATTGCGACCCTCATCGTGGGCTACGTCGGCTTCAGCGCGGTGTTCAAGGCGCTGTCGATCCTCGGCTGGCGCGGTTTGATTTTTCTGTGCCTCTATTCCGCCGTGCCGCTTATCATATTGGGTAGCGCTTGGTTCGTCCTCGACGAAGCTGCGCCCCCGCGCCAATGGGGCGCCTTTATCTGGGGTCGGGTGGCGCGCGACGCGGGCGCCGAGCTATTGCCGTTCTCGCATTTGGGCGGATTTGTGATCGGAGCGCGAGCAGCCGTCTTGTGCGGCGTATCCGCGACCGCCGCCTACGCCACGACGGTGGTCGACGTCACCGCCGAGATCATCGCGCAGCTCGGGTTTACCGGTTTGGGGCTAGGTCTGCTGGTTGTTCAGTTGGGCAACCGCTCCCACCACAACGCTTTAATCGGCGCCGTCATCGCCGGCATGGCCCTCTCCGCCCTAGCCGCGGTCGCGTTCGTTATTTTGCAGCGTCGCGGCGTGCACCTGATCGAAGCTTTGGCGAAACGTTTCTTGCCTGCCGCGGCCGATGGCGCCGGCTTGGTCGGGCGGGCCTTGCACACCCTTTATGAGAATCCCTTAAGGATCGCGGCGGCCGTGAGCCTGCACTTCGCCGCCTGGGTCGCCAGCGCGACGGGAGTCTGGCTGGCCTTGCGTCTCGCCGGGGTGAGCGTCGGTTTCGACGCGATCCTGGCTTTGGAGAGTCTCGTCGGCGCCATTCGCAGCGCCGCCTTCCTGGCCCCGATGGGGATCGGGGTTCAAGAGGGCGCGTACGCTCTGATCGGACCGCTGTTCGGTTTGGGACCCGAACTTGCCCTGGCCTTGTCCCTGCTCAAGCGGGGGCGTGATCTGGGCGTCGGCCTGCCGGCCCTGCTGATTTGGCAGGGTCAGGAGGGAATGCGGCTGATCGGTCGACGCGGCGGGGCCGCCGACTAGCGGATCGACCGGTGGCGGCGGCCGGTCCGTCGGCGTCGGGGAATCGGGAATATCGGGCAAGGCGGGCAAAATTTGTTTGTCATCGACCTCACCTTGACGCAACTGCAGATAGCTTGACCGCAGCGTGGCGTAGGGGTCGGCCGCGCCGCTCAGCAAGGTCTGCAAATCGCCGTCGGCTTCGGCGCGGGTATTTAGCCCGCCGACCAAGGCGACCCCACCGGTGAGATAGACATTCGGGATAAAACGCACCCAAGTGCTGGGCGCCGTATAGGGCGCCCAGTTGATCGGATCGCTGACCGTATCGGCGCCGAGGCCGAACAGGTCGCGCAAGTCGGAGGGTCCCAATATCGGCAAATACAGATAGGGTCCCGGTCCCACGCCATAACGGCCCAGCGTGTCGCCAAAGCCGTTCTTGTGATGCACAATCGGTAGCTTGGCGGCGACGTCGATCACGCCGGCGACCCCGATCGTCGAGTTTACCACCAATCGAGTCATCGCCTTGGCGGCTTGTTTCGGGCGCAGTTGCAACAGGTCGTTCAGCGCGACGACCGGTTCCTTTAAATTGGTTGTGAAGTTGTGGATTCCCTTTCCGATCACGCCGGGGGTAATCGATTGCGCGAGAAGCGCCAGGGGCCGAATGATCTTGCGATCCAACCAGCCGTTCACATAATAATTTTGGCGGTTGAACGGCTCCCAGGGGTCAGGATTGGACGGGCGCGCATTCGCCATGGTGAGCGAGGGTTGTGTCGAAGAGACGTGACTGCACGCGGCGACAGCGCAGACCAACAGCAGGACGGACAAGAATGATCGGCGCACACGGAACTCCTCGATGTCGTTGTGCATAGTCCGCGCTGGGATGATGACTCAATCGAAACTTGCCCAAAACCACCCAATCGTTAGAGTCACCGAGCAGCGGCTGGTAAGTTTTTGATTGTGCGGAGAGCGAAGGTGGCGACAGGCGAAGAGTTGCGATCCTGACCCGGCGCGGTCCGATAACCCGTATCGTAACCTTCAGCGTTGATCATGCCCGCATGACAGCGCTCGTGGGCGTGTTGCTGGGCGTGTTGGCCGCCGTGTTTGCGGTGACGCATTTCTCGCTGACCAGCAACACGGATGATCTGATTTCGCAAAGCTTGCCCTGGCGTCAGCGCGAAGCGGCTTTTAACCGCCTGTTCAACGCGCAGGGCGATCAAATCGTCACCGTCATTGACGGGGCCACGCCGGAGCTGGCCGAACAAGCCGCCGCCGCCCTGTACGACAGGCTGCACAGTCGACGAGACCTGTTTCGCGATGTTCGCCGGCCGGACGCCACGCCGTTCTTCCAGCAAAATGGCCTGCTTTACGAAACGACGCCGCAGGTGCGGAGCCAGATGGCCAAGCTGGTCAGCGCCCAGCCGTTTCTGGGGCCGCTGGCCGCCGATCCCAGTTTGCGCGGATTGGCCGGCGCGCTCTCGACCACGCTGGACGGCGCGACCACCGGCCAAGCCAAACTAAGCGACTTGGACCCGCCGATCGCCGCCTTGTCCGCTAGCCTCGAAAGCCTGCGGGCCGGCAAGCCCAGCTATTTTTCTTGGCGCGCGTTGATCTCCGGCGAGGCGCCGTCCAAGCGCGAGACGCGGCGGATCGTCGTGGCCAGTCCCGTACTCAACTTCGCCAAGCTGCAATCGGGGGCGGGACCGACGAGCTTCATCCGCAACACCGCGCGGACCGGGAATTTTGACACCGCGCACGGCGTGACGGTGCGGCTTACCGGTCCCGTACCGCTGCAGGACGAGGAGTTCGCGACCCTGGCCGAGCGCGCTGGCTTAATCGCCTCCCTGGCGCTGATCGCGATTGTGAGCATGTTGTGGATGGCCGTGCGATCTGTGCGCTTGATCGGCGCGATCTTAGCGGTGACGATGGTCGGATTGACCTGCGCGGCGGCGGTCGGCCTGATAGTTTTCCGCACCTTCAATGTGATTTCGGTGGCTTTCATTCCGCTATTTGTCGGCCTCGGCATTGATTTTGGCATCCAATTTAGCGTGCGCTATCGCTCAGAGCACACCGCGAACGCGTCCGTCCGTGACGCTCTGATCGCTTCGGGCCACGGCATGGGCCGTTCGCTCACGCTCGCCGCGGCGGCGATAGCCTGCGGATTTTTGGCCTTTGCGCCAACCGACTATGTCGGCCTCTCGCAATTGGGGGTGATCGCCGGCCTGGGGATGTTCATTGCCCTGGGTCTTAACCTGACGCTGGCGCCCGCCTTGATCGTCCTGTTCAATCCGCCGCCGGCCGCGGCGCGTTCGGAACGAAATCAGCTGGAGCGCCTTGACCGCTACATTCTCGGCCACCGCCGCGGGGTGATCGCCATAGCCCTGGGCGCGGCGGCCGTGTGCGCCCTGACGCTGCCGTTCCTGCGGTTCGACTTTAATCCGATCCACCTCAAGAGCGCCAAAGTCGAATCGGTGGCGACCCTCCTCGACTTGATGGCCGATCCGGATCAATCGCCCAACACACTCGAAGAGATCGCCCCGTCACTCGACGCCGCGAACGCCTTGGCCCGCCGCATGGAAAAGCTGCCCGCGGTGGCCGAGGCGCGAACCTTGCAAAGTTTCGTGCCAGCCGACCAAGCGGCCAAATTGGCGGCGATAAGCGATGCCGCGACCTTGCTGGATTTCACGCTCGCACCCCTGGTCAACGCCCCGCCGCCGACCGACGCCGAAACGGTGGCCGCCCTGCGCAAAACCGCCGGCGACCTGCGTACCGCCGCGGCCGCCTTTTCCGCAGAAGGGCCGCGAGCCGTGCGCCTGGCGGGCGATCTCGAGTGGCTGGCCGCCGCGGCGCCTGGCGTGCGGGCGCGCGCCGCGGCGGTGATCATGCCCGGCTTTCAGACCGTACTCGATCAGACGCGAACCGCCTTGACGGCCGCGCCGGTGACCCTGCAATCGCTGCCCGCCGACCTGGTGCGCGATTGGCGGACCCCGGATGGTCGTGCGCGGGTTTCCCTCATCCCCAAAGGTGACGCCAACAATAACGCGGTCCTCGATGCGTTCATCGCCGCGGTGATTGGCGTCGCGCCCGAAACGACCGGCCAGCCGTTCGACCTGCAACAAGGCGGGCGCACGGTCGCTCTGGCGTTCGCAGAAGGCGGCGCACTGTCGTTCATCGCCATCACCGGCTTGCTGTTCGCGGTGTTGCGACGGGTGCGCGACGTCGCCATCACCATGGCGCCCATAGTACTGACCGGCCTATTGACGCTGGGAAGCTGCGTCGCGATCGGTCAATCGCTGAATTTCGCCAACATCATCGCCCTGCCCCTGTTGTTCGGGATCGGCGTGGCGTTCCACATCTATTTCGTCATGGCTTGGCGCTCCGGTGGCGCGCATTTGCTGCAATCGAGCCTGACTAAGGGAATTTTCTTCAGCGCCCTGGCCACCGCCACCGGCTTTGGCAGCCTGTGGGCCTCCAGCCATCCGGGCACGGCGAGCATGGGTAAATTGCTAATAATTTCCCTGGTGTGGACGCTCGTTTCGGCCCTGCTGTTCCAGCCGGCCCTGATGGGTCCGCCGCCCAATGATGCGAAGGTTTAAGCCGCTAGGGTTCAGTAAACGACGCCTCGGCGGCTGGCCGCCTTGAGTTCCCGCCCCCTCTCCTCTAGGGTCCGCCGCCAATTTCCAGCCCGATTCCGCAAAGAGCCGCCATGCCGCTAGTCGTCAGTAATGAATGTCGCGTTGGTAATGTCATCTTGCACCAAGGCGCCCTGTGGCGGGCGGTCAAAATCGCTCACGTCAAGCCGGGCAAGGGGGGTGCATTCAACCAAATCGAGCTGAAAAACCTCATTACCGGCAGCAAGCTGAACGAGCGGTTCCGTTCGGAGGACAAGGTCGATAAAGTCAGCCTGGAACAACGCGATTATCAGTATCTTTACGAGCAGGACGACGTGCTGGTCTTTATGGATCAAGCGAATTACGAACAGATCGAATTACAAAAGGCTTTCGTCGGCGAAGACCAGGTACGGTTCTTGCACGACGGCATGATCGTCAGCGTGGAATCCTATGAAGAACGCCCGATCGGCATCGCCCTGCCCGACACCGTCGTGCTCGAAGTGGTCGAAACCGAACCCACCGTGAAGGGACAAACCGCCTCGTCGTCGTACAAACCGGCCAAAGCCTCCAACGGCATGCGCATCATGATCCCGCCGTATATGAGCGAGGGCGAGCGCATCCTGGTCTCCACCGAAACCGGCGATTATATGCGTCGCGCGGACTAGTTCGCACGCGCGTGATTACTCACTCCGCCCTGGTCAAGGTGATGATCGACGCCGCGCGCAAGGCCGGGCGGGCGCTCGCGCGGGATTTCGGTGAAGTGGCGGAACTGCAGGTCTCGCGCAAGGGCGCGGCCGACTACGTCAGCGCCGCCGACCTGAAGTCCGAGCAGACCATCTTCGAGGAACTCTCCAGGGCCCGTCCCGGTTATGGGTTTTTGGCCGAAGAGCGCGGCATGATCGAGGGCACCGACAAGACCCACACCTGGATCGTCGATCCCCTGGACGGCACCACCAATTTCCTGCACGCTATGCCGCACTTCGCGATCAATATCGCCTTGCAACGCGACGGCCAGATCGTCGCCGGAGTCACCTACAA
>JANXWN010000208.1 GCA_025351125.1 Caulobacteraceae bacterium
TGCGGATAACGTCATGTTCATTTCCATCTCTTTCGAGCAAGTCGCCCGTCTGAAAAGGCGGATACGACGTGGGGCTAGATTGTGGCAACGGGAAAAAACATGATTTAGCAATGGTTTGCAAACCGCTGTTGTTCGAACTAGGTCAATCTCCCCGGTGAGATCGCTACCCCGCTTCAACGCCCCGCTCGATCGACAGGACGCCGGTCCGCGAAACCTCAACCAAACCCAAGGGACGCATCAGACCGATGAATTTGTCGATTTTCGTCGGCGCGCCGGTGATTTCGAAGATGAAGCCGGTTCGGGTGGTGTCAACCACGCGGGTGCGGAAGATCTCGGCCAAACGCAGGGCCTCGGCCCTGTCCGCGCCCGTCCCGCGCACCTTAACCAGCGCCAATTCTCGCTCAACCCCGTTGGGATCGGTCGTGACGTTCTGGACTTGCCGGGACGAGACCATTTTCTGCAACTGGGCTTCAATCTGCGCTAAAACCTGACGGGTGCCGCGGGTGACGATGGTGATGCGGCTGGTATGCGCCGCGGTGTTGGTCTCGGCGACGGTCAAGCTCTCAATGTTGTAACCGCGGGCCGCGAACAGGCCAACCACGCGATGCAAGACACCCGGTTCGTTATCGACCAACACGGCGAAGGTGGCGAGGCCTTCGCTCTCATCGAGGTGGCCCATGTCATAGGCGGAGGCCGGGGAATCGGCTGGGGTAGCGGTCATCACACCAATCCGCGTCCGGCGGCATCGATCACGCCGCCGATGTCGCGCGAGTCTTCGCCCAAAAGCATGTCGTTGTGCGCCTTGCCCGAAGGAATCATCGGGAAGCAGTTTTCGGCCCGTTCGACGCGGCAATCGAACAGGACCGGCAGAGGCGTGTCGATCATCTCTTCGATCTTGTCATCGAGTTCGTCGGGCGTCACGGCGCGCAGGCCGACGGCGCCGAAGGCTTCGGCCATTTTTACAAAATCGGGCATGCTGGCCGAATAGGAATGGCTGTATCGTTCCCCGTGAAGCAATTGCTGCCACTGCCGGACCATGCCCATCCACTCGTTATTGAGGATGAAAATCTTGATCGGCAGATCATATTGAATGGCGGTGGACATCTCTTGCATGGTCATTTGCACCGAAGCGTCGCCGGCGATGTCGATGACCAGACTTTTGGGATGAGCGATTTGCACCCCAACCGCGGCGGGCAGACCATAACCCATGGTGCCCAAGCCGCCTGAGGTCATCCAGCGATTAGGCTCTTGAAACGGGTAATATTGCGCCGCCCACATCTGATGCTGGCCCACCTCGGTCGTAATATAGGTGTCGCGGTCCTTGGTGAGCGCATACAGCCGTTCGATAGCATATTGCGGTTTGATCACGCTGCTCGACGGTCGATACCGCAGGCAGTCGCGAGCGCGCCAAGCGCGGATCTGCTCCCACCAAGGCGTCAGGCGTTTCGCCGCCAAGTTCGCTTGATGGCGTGCGCAGGCTCCGATAAGAGCCTCCAGTACTTGGCCCGCGTCGCCGACAATGCCGATCTCAGCCGGCACGATCTTACCGATCGAAGACGGGTCAATGTCGATGTGAATCTTCTTCGAACCCGGGGAAAAAGCGTCCAGCCGTCCGGTCACGCGATCGTCAAACCGGACGCCGACCGCGACCATGACGTCGCAATCGTGCATGGCGTTGTTGGCCTCGAATGTGCCGTGCATTCCGACCATGCCGAGCCACGCAGGGTCGGCCGCGGGAAAGGCGCCCAGCCCCATCAGCGTTGAGGTCACCGGCGCGCCGGTCATCTTGGCGAGATTGCGCAAGGCCGCGGCGGCGGCCGGTCCCGCGTTAATTACACCGCCGCCGCTGTAAAACAACGGTCGGCGCGCTCCGGCCAAAAGGGCGGCCGCCTGCAATATGGCGGCGGGGTCGCCTTGCGTTCGCGGCTGATAGTTGTGAATCGCCCGCACCTGATCGGGACCCTCGTAGGCGCCAGAAGCGAACTGCACGTCTTTAGGAATGTCGATCACGACCGGGCCGGGCCGCCCGGACGTGGCGATCTTGAACGCCTCGTGCATGACGCGAGGCAGATCGGCGACGTTTTTCACCAGGTAATTGTGTTTAGTGCACGAGCGAGTGATGCCCACGGTGTCGCATTCTTGAAATGCGTCCGTGCCGATCAGGTGGGTTGGAACCTGACCGGTGATCACCACCATCGGAATGGAGTCCATCAGGGCGTCGACAATTCCAGTGACCGCATTTGTCGCGCCGGGGCCGGAGGTGACGAGGACTACGCCGCATTTGCCCGTCGAGCGGGCGTAACCCTCGGCGGCATGGGTCGCGCCCTGTTCGTGGCGCACCAAGACGTGCCGCAGGCGCGGCTCGTGGAATAACGCGTCATAGATCGGCAGCACCGCGCCGCCGGGGTAGCCGAAGAGGTCTGTCACCCCCTGATCGACCAGGGCGCGCACCACCATTTCGGCGCCGGTC
This sequence comes from Caulobacteraceae bacterium, assembly GCA_025351125.1. Classification (GTDB taxonomy): domain Bacteria; phylum Pseudomonadota; class Alphaproteobacteria; order Caulobacterales; family Caulobacteraceae; genus Acaudatibacter. The sequence goes on from JANXWN010000208.1 coordinate 2,471, forward strand.
ATGGTTTCCGCGGCGGGTGCGGGTGCGGAGGCTTTGATCTGGGTATGGGCGGTCATGGCGGGCTTATCTTCGTTGTTTTTGGGGCAAGAAAAAAGGCCCGCTAGGGGCCTTCGGACATGCGATCGACGACGGGCGGACTTTACTCTTTCAAGAGTCCGTCGTGGTCGATCGCCAAATTACCAGAAGTCGCGCCGCTCGCATGAATAGAACTCCAACTTAAGGCGGCAATAAGTGACCCACTCGGCGGGCTAGGTCAAGAGAGATTGGACGAATAGAGTTTCTTTCCGCGCAAAGACGGAAAGAATTTGCCCTTGTTGGTCCAAACCGTTCATCGGCTGCGTGGGCTTTAGGAATGGCGCCAGCCCGGCTGTTCGACGGCGATCGGGGCGCCGGCGTGCGTTGCTCTGACGCCGCTTTGCGCGTCGAACGTCCCGACGATGGCGGCCAAGACCCCCCGCGCCCTAACCGCCGCGATGAACGCGGGTGCATCCGCCGGCGCCACCGCGCAGGCCAGGGCGTAATCATCGCCGCCCGTCGCGAGAGCGAGGCTTGCCGCCGCCGAATCCGGCTGGGCGCCCAACCAGGCGCGACCTTCCGTGGAGAGGGGAAGGCGATCAAGATCGATGGAGAGCCCCAAACCACTGGCGTCGGCGATGTGTCCGGCGTCGGCGAGCAGACCGTCGGAAACGTCGGCGGCGGCGTGGGCGCGGTCGCGCAGGGCTTGGCGAAGCGAAAACAAGGGCTCGGGCAGACGATAACGGTTGGCCAGCACGCCGTGGGGGTCGGCGATCTCGCCCCGCGCCGCGCGCAGACCCAGGACGCCGTCGCCGATCGCGCCGCAGACCACGATTAGGTCGCCCGCCCGCGCGCCCGAGCGCCGCACCGCGCGGCCTTGCGGCGTCCACCCCAGCACCGTGGCACTGACGGTGAAAGGCCCGGGCATCGACACCGTATCACCGCCAAGAAGGGCGACGCCAAAGGCTTCGCCGTCCAACGCCAGACCGCGCTTGAAGCCGTCGCGCCAGGCCTGATCGCGGCCCGGCGGCCAGGCGGTCAGCAGGAAATAGCCGAAGGGTTCGGCGGCCTTGGCGGCAAGGTCGGAGAGCGAGGTGCGTAGCATCCGACGCGCGATAATGTCGGGTTTCTCGGCCGCCAGAAAATGCACGCCCTCGACCGTGGCGTCCGTCGAAATCACCAGATCGAAACCTGGTCGTGACGGTAAAATGGCCGCGTCGTCCCGCAAATCCAATGCCCGCGCGTCGCCCCGCGTCAGAGGGCGCAGCGACTCGATCCATGCGAATTCGTCAGGCGGACCTTGTTTCACGGCGAGCATCGCGGGCGACGGCGTCCAGCACGCCGTTGATAAAGCCGGGCTCGGCGCCCGAAAAGAACGATTTGGCGATTTCGATATATTCATCCATCGCCACCTCGACCGGAACGTCTGGACATAAGGTCAGCTCAAACACCGCGCAGCGCAAAATCGCCCGCGCCGTGGCGTCGATCCGATCCAGCTTCCAATTTGCCGCCAAGCGCGCTCGAATGGCGCGATCCACGCTGGTTTGATGTTCGACCACCCCCCGCGCCAGCTTATCGAAAAATGCCTCGTCCGCCGCGGCGAGCGGGGTTCCGTCGATGTCGCCGACAAACCGGTGGTCGTGGAACTCGCGCACGACCGCCTCAACCCCCGAACCGCCCGCCTCCATTTGATAAAGCGCCTGAACGGCCGCCAGTCGCGCCACCGATCGCGCCTGCCGCAACGGGGCCGTCATGCGTCTTTGTCTTCACCGGCGACGTCGTCGGACAAACCTTCGTCGTTAAGGAATTGCGCGAAGTCTTCAGTCTGGCGAAAGTCGCGATACACCGAGGCATAACGCACATAGGCGACGTCATCCAAGGCCTTGAGCGACTTCATCACCATTTCGCCGACGATGTTCGACGCAAGTTCCGTTTCGCCGAGACTTTCCAACTGGCGAACGATGGCGTTGACGATGCGTTCGATGCGTTCGGCGTCCACCGGGCGTTTACGAATCGCGATTGAGATTGAGCGAACGAGTTTCTCGCGGTCAAACGGCGCCCGCCGCCCGGAACGTTTGAGGATCGTCAGTTCGCGCAACTGCACTCGCTCAAACGTCGTGAAGCGCCCGCCGCATTCGGGGCAAAGTCTGCGCCGCCGGATCGCCGCCCCATCTTCCGACGGGCGACTGTCCTTCACCTGACTTTCGAGTTCGCCGCAGAACGGGCAACGCATTCGCGTCAGCCGTAGATCGGAAAGCGGGCGGTCAGCGCGACGACTTGAGCGCGGACCCTTGCTTCGACCTCGCCGTTACCGTCTTCACCATAAGCGGCAAGGCCGTCGACGACCTCGACGATCAGCCGACCGACGGTACGAAACTCGGCGGGGCCAAAGCCGCGCGTCGTTCCCGCCGGCGTGCCGACGCGGATGCCGCTGGTCACCATCGGCGGCGCGGGATCGAACGGGATGCCGTTTTTATTGCAAGTGATATTGGCTCGCTCCAGGCTCTTCTCAGCCGCGGCCCCGCTAACGCCCTTGGGGCGCAGATCGACGAGCATCAAATGACTGTCGGTGCCGCCTGAAACAATGTTCAAACCGAGCGCCGCCAGCGAGTCGGCTAGAGCGTGGGCGTTGTCAATCACCCGCCGGGCATAGAGTTTAAACTCGGGCGTCAAAGCTTCGCCGAACGCCACCGCCTTCGCCGCGATGACATGCATCAAGGGCCCGCCTTGCAGGCCCGGGAACACCGCCGAATCGATCTTTTTCCCGAGTTTCAGGTCGTTGGAAAGGATCATCCCGCCGCGTGGACCGCGCAGGGTCTTATGCGTGGTAGTGGTGACCACATCGGCGTGGGGCAACGGGCTGGGAAATACACCTGCCGCCACCAAGCCGGCGAAATGAGCCATATCG
>JANXWN010000319.1 GCA_025351125.1 Caulobacteraceae bacterium
AACTGCGAACGATAACTTCGCTCAAGAGTATGCCGTCGCCGCGTAAGCAGCGCCGGTCCACTCGACCTAAAGCCCTGGTGTCTTAGCAGCGCCAGGCGGGGCCCGGGGAGCGCCTGGCAACAGAAGCTCCCCACTTTCCCCCGTTGTTGGTGGCGCTCCCTTTTTAAGCGCTAGAGTGGCGAGCGCCTGGCAACAGAAGCTCCCTACTTACCCCGGATACCGAGGCGCCTCCGTCTCGGACATACCGCGCCCTAGGCTCTTCGGCGAACCAAGAAAAGGGCCCATTGGCGAAATTTCTGGAAATTTCGCCTTGACACCGCCTACTTCTTGACACATTGGTTGATGACAGATTTGTCGCAGTTGGTTGCACCGGCGGCGGCGTGGTTTCGAAATGTAAAGAACTAGGGGCTCGAAAAATGACAAGCAAAAAAATCGCTACCATCGCACTCGGCTTGGCGATGGCTGCGCCTCTCGGACTCGCTACCCCGGTTTCGGCGGCGACGATCCTCAAGGTTTACGCCGTGGCGGGGTGTCCCTGCTCGGCGACCAATCCGCTGGGGACCCTGCCGGCCACGACCTTGCTGAAAAACACCAAGACCAAGAGCTATTTGTACGACTTCACCTTTGACATCGCAAACCCCTTGGGAAGCAGCGTGACGAGTCAATCTCAAGCCACGCTCACGACCAAGTCCGGCGCCACGATCGAAATGATCGATTTCTCGCTTTTCACGAATATCGGCACTGCGGCGGCGCCGGTCGCGGGAACCTCCTTGGGTTCGTCGTCACTGGCTTTCGCGTCGGTCCTGAACGTTCCACTTGCCGCTGGTCACTATTTTCTTCAGGTCGACTATATTGCGGCGAATAGGGAAACCCTCAGCGGCGGGGTGACGGTCAATCCGGTGCCGGAACCGGCGTCCTGGGCACTTGTGCTGGTCGGCTTCGGCGCCCTAGGCGGCGCGATGCGCGCCCGCCGCAAGGCCGCCGCCGTCGCCTAAGCGACCGCTTGGTTGCAGATCGATGCCGCTGACCCAAAGGTCAGCGGCGTTTTTCGTTGTGGCATTCGGAGGCTGGGCTCTTGCCTTGCGCGCGCGGGGCGCTACCGTCACGGCAATGACCAAAGATGAACCGCCGACCGATCTGATGGGTTATGAGGCCCTTCAGGAAACCGCGTTGCGCGGCGTTATCCGCGCCGCGCTCAACCGCGCCGCCTCTCGGCACGGCCTTCCGGGCGAGCATCATTTTTACATCAGCTTCCGCACCGGCGCGCCGGGGGTAGCGATCCCCGCCGAATTAATCGCCCGCTATCCGGATGAAATGACCATTGTCCTGCAAAATCAATTTTGGGACCTCACGCCCGGCGAAGACGGATTTGCGGTGACTCTGCAATTTGGCGGGCAACCCAAAATTCTCACCATGCCCTACGCCGCCGTCACGCGGTTTTACGACCCCAGCGTGCAATACATGCTGCAATTCACCGTGCCGGAGGCGGCCGAGGCGACACCTGAACCGGCCTCGGCGGCCAAGGAGCCCGTCTCCGACGGCCCCAAGATCGTCTCGCTCGATCAGTTCCGGAACAAGTAGATGAGCGACACGCCGGTCGACGCGCAAGTTACGCGCACCGACGCCGAAATCTTGGCGCGATTTCAGACGAGCCGCAACCAACCCAGTGGCTCGCGCACCTTGGGCTTTCATCTCATGTCGGTCTGCCAAGCGGACAAATCGGTCGAAGTCGCCTTTGACGCCAAGGCCGAACTCCTGCTCAATCCGATGAAGCAAATTCAAGGCGGCTTTCTGTGCGCCATGTTGGACGAATGCATGTCGGTCGCGTGTATGGTGGCCTCAGGCATGAGCCACGTCGCGCCGACGGTTGAGATGAAGACCAGCTTCTTCCGTCCGGCCGCGCCGGGCGCGCTGCGCGGGATCGGTCGAGTGGTAAAATGGGGCCGTACTATCGCCTTCACCGAAGGCGAACTTTACGATTCCGCGGGACGTCTTCTCGCCAAGGCCACAGGCACCGCAACGCCGGTCGCGTTCAAGACCTTCAAATGATGGGGAGGGTTTGGGCCGCGTTGTTGCTCTTGATGGCGCCCTTGGAGGCCGGCGCGGCGCCGACCACTCTGGGGCGTTGGGCCGTCGTGGTGGTCGCCGGCGATGATCAATCGGCGCACGAGGGCTATCCAACCCAAGCGTTCGACAATGCCCGGCGCGATATTGCCACTGCCCTCGTGGCGCTGGGTGTGTCGCCTGCGAACATGGCGCAATTCTCTCTGCATCCCGACCGCGACCCGGCTGGGCAATCCCTGCTGACCGCACCGCGCCCGATCTTCGCCCGTCTGACCCGCATGGCGAAAACCGCGCCTGACGGCTGCCTGGTCTACGTCACCTCGCACGGGTCGCCGGACGGCGTGGTCGTCGGCGATGATGAGACGACGCCCGCACAATTCGCGTCGGCCGTCGATTTCGCGTGTGGCGCGCGACCGACGGCGGTGATCATTTCGGCGTGTTTTTCCGGGGTTTTCGTGCCGGCTTTGCGGGGGCCCGCTCGGTTTGTCCTGACGGCCGCGCGGCCGGATCGCTCGTCGTTCGGCTGCGGCGAAAGCGACCGGTATCCGTTTTTCGACGGTTGCGTGATCGAGGATTTGCCGCACGCCGTTGATTTCACCGATCTCGCCCGGCGAGTGCGCCTGTGCGTCGCCGCGCGCGAGGATACCGAGGGAATGCGACCGCGCTCGCAGCCCCAGGTCTTTATCGGTTCACGTTTTTCCGCGGCTATGCCGCGCTTTGCGCATCACTAAGCGAATTACCGCCTCATGCGTTCCGCCGCCTTGATCCTCAGTATTTTGCTCGCCGCGGTTGGCGGCGCACCGTTCGGGGCGTTGCGCGCGACGGTCGCGGCGTCGCCCCCCGCCGACGGCTCCCGGTTGGCGCGCGGTGATCCGATTCCGGCCGCCGAGCTGGAAGCCTTCGTTGACGGCGCGGTGCACGATGCGATGGTCGGCGACCATATCGCCGGTGTAACGATTTCGATCGTGCAAAACGGTCAGACCGTGCTCAAAAAAGGCTACGGTTTCGCCGATCTGCATCCCTATCGGCCAGTGGATCCGGACCGTACTTTGTTTCGGATCGGCTCGATCAGCAAAACCTTTAACTGGATTTTGGTGATGCGCGAGGTTGAGGCCGGTCGCATTCGCCTGGACGCGCCGATCAATCTGTATCTGCCCGAAGCACTGCGCGTACCCGACGCCGGTTACAAGCATCAGGTGCGCGTCAACGACCTGATGAACCACACGCCGGGCTTCGAGGATCGCGTGCTGGGCCAACTGTTCGAGCGCGACTATGGGCGCGTCCGCACGCTGCGGGATTACCTGCATCAAGAACGACCCAAACGGGTGCGCGAGCCCGGAATCCTGGTCTCATACTCGAATTACGGCGCGGCGCTGGCCGGCGCCGCGGTCGCCGAAGTGACCGGCAAATCGATCGAAGATTTGATGGATTCCGAAATTGTCGGCCCCCTGGGGTTAGGTCACACGACCCTGCGCGAACCGCATCCGCCGCGCACCGGAATGCCGGCCCCGATGGCTTCGGCCCTGGCCGCCGACGTCTCGCGGCCCTACCGCTGGACTTCGGACGGTTGGCGATTGCGATCATTCGAATATCTCGGCCAGATCGCGCCGGCGGGCGCGGTGTCCAGCACGGCGTCGGATATGGCGCGCTATATGCTGATGTTGCTCGGCAACGGAACGCTGGACGGCGTCAAAATTTATGGTCCGCCTACCGCGGCGGCCTTTTCAACGCCTCTGCCCGCGCCGGCCCCCGGCGTTCCGGCGTCACGCCATGGGCTATTCGAACAACCCTTGCCGGGCGGCCTCACCGGCGTCGGCCACGGCGGCGACACTCTATCGTTCCACTCCAACCTGACCCTCATCCCGGCGTTGAACACCGGCGTTTTCATTTCCACCAACACCGACACCGGGGGGCGGTTGGCCGATAGCCTCGTTAAGCAAATCGTGGCGCACTTTTATGCGCCCCCGCCACCGCCGCCGCCGCCCGGAACAACCGATTTAATCGCCCACCGCGCCGCCTTTGAAGGCGTTTATCTGACCGATCGCCGTGCCTATCATGGCTTGGAGGGCGTGCTGGATCGCATTATCGGCGCGGCCACCGTCAAGGTCACGCGCGACGGTCGGCTTACGATCACCGACGCCCGCTCCGTTCAGCGTTTTTCGCCCACCGGCGACCTCCGCGCCGGTCGTTTTTTGAGTGACGATGGCTTCAACCACCTCGTGTTCCGGATTGCCGACGGGAGGGCGCTAACTTTCTTTGCGCCGTGGGGCGGCGAAGTGTTTGAACGCCTACCACTTTGGCGCCAATCGGTGAGCCTGCTCGCGGTCACCCTGCTCGCCGCCCTCGCCTCTCTCGACTGCCTGATTGATCTGTTCGCGCGGGCGCGCCGGGATTTTCGCGAAAGTTCAAACCAGCGCCGCGCGGGCCTGATTCAATCGACGCAAGCGGTGTTGTGGCTGGTCGCGATGAGCCTGTTTTGCCTGTGGGCCGCCGGCGCGAGGGATCAGGCGGCCGTGGTCTACGCGTGGCCCGCCTTGTCGTTGATCGTGGCGTCCACCTGCGCCTTGGTGGCCGCGGTTCTGGGGGGCTTGACGCTGGGACTTTTACCTTTGGTTTGGCGTGGCGGACGACGTTTGGACAGCTGGGGGGTGGGACGCAAGACGCGGTTCACGACGACCGTGCTGATCTTCTTGACCTTGACCGTTCTACTCGCTTCATGGGGCGCGTTGGAGCCGTGGAGCGGCTGAACCTTCACCTTCAGGAGATTGCCGTGGCCGCGACGCGCACAGAAACCGATAGCTTTGGCCCCATTGAGGTGCCCGCCGACCGCTACTGGGCCGCCCAAAGCCAACGCAGCCTGGGTAATTTCGCCATCGGCTGGGAAAAGCAACCTCTGCCGGTCATCCGTGCTCTGGGAATCGTCAAGCGCGCCGCCGCCGAAACCAATATGGCGCTGGGCAAGCTGGACTCAACCATCGGTCAGGCCATCGTCGCGGCCGCGAACGAAGTCATCGAAGGCAAGCTCGATGAGCATTTTCCCCTCGCAGTTTGGCAAACCGGTTCCGGCACGCAATCGAACATGAATGCCAATGAGGTGATTTCCAACCGCGCTATCGAAATGTTGGGCGGCGCGATGGGGTCCAAGTCGCCCGTCCACCCCAACGATCACGTCAATATGTCGCAATCGTCCAACGACACCTATCCCAGCGCCATGCATATCGCGGCGGCTGAAGAGGTTACGCATCGCCTGCTTCCTGCCCTCCAAACCCTGCGAAATGCCCTGAACGACAAGGCGAACGCTTGGTCGAACATCATCAAGATCGGCCGCACACATACCCAGGACGCCACGCCCCTGACCTTGG
>JANXWN010000328.1 GCA_025351125.1 Caulobacteraceae bacterium
AGTTTCAGATCGCCGTTGCCGAAACCTATGATGTGATCGTGCGCCCGCCGGACGATGCGGCTTACGGCCTTGTGGCCGAAGCGATCGATCGTTCAGGGCAATGCCGGGCCACCCTCGCACCGCGGATGAACATGGCGGCGATGATTCCCAATCTTCGTGATCGCCCCGTTCTGACCATGAAGGATATGGGCATGGGTGCGATGGCGATGTCTGGCGATATGGCGGGGATGGATATGAGCGGCGGCGCGATGGCCGGCGGTTCCAGCGGCGGCGCCAAAATGGGCCCTATGAACATGCGCGATCCGGCCGTCGCGCCGCAGGTGAAAATGGGACCCGGCGTCGCTACTTTGTCGCCGATGCCGACCGACCGAACCGGCGAGCGGCCCACGGGCTTAGAGGCCGTCGACCATCGCGTCTTGACGTATCGCGATTTGAAATCATCCGAACCGCCCCGCGACCCTCGTCCGGCGTCGCGCGAATTGGACATCCATCTGACGGCCAATATGGAACGCTATATGTGGTCTTTCGACGGGGTAAAGTTCAGCGATCCCGCCGAGCCGATACCTTTTCGTCACGACGAACGGGTCCGGATAAATCTGATCAACGACACCATGATGCCTCATCCGATCCATCTGCACGGGCATTTTTTCGAGCTGGTCACCAATGGCGCCGGTCCTCACCCGCTCAAGCACACCGTCAACGTGCTGCCGGGCGGCAAGGTGGCGCTGAACCTGACGGCGAGCGCGCTGGGCGATTGGGCATTTCATTGCCACATGCTGTTGCACATGCACGCCGGCATGTTTCGCGTCGTCACGGTGCGCGCAGGCGACGCTGCGGCATGAATCGGATGATTGTGGCGGTGCTCGCTCTGACCGCGGCAACGCCGGTGGCCGCTCAAATGGATATGTCGATGCCGGGCATGACGATGCCGGTCGCGCCTGCGCCTCGGCCTAAGCCAGCCGCCGCCGCCGCGTCGCCCACGACCACGACGGACGTCACGACCTCTCCACCCGCCACGCCGCCTGTCGCCGAGCAGACGATCGGCGCCGTCCCGGCTCCGGCCCCCCCGGCCGACCACGCGGCGGATAAACTGTTCGACACGCGGACGATGGACGAGTCGCGGGCTGCGTTGCGCCACGAAAATGGAGCGATGACGACGTCCAGCGTGTTTTTTAATCTGGCCGAGTATCGCGTTCAGAAAGGGGCCGACGCCTTTCGGTGGGACGGCGAGGGCTGGTTCGGCGGCGATATCAATCGCCTGGTGATCAAGACCGAGGGCGAGGCGACCGTCGGTAAACGCCTCGACAGCGCCGAGGCTCAAGCCGTGTTCTCACACGCGATCAGTCCGTATTTTAACGTGCAAGCCGGCATTCGTCACGACATCCGGCCAGGCCCAAATCGCACCTATGCCACCCTCGGGTTCGAAGGCCTCGCGCCCTATTGGTTCGATCTGTCAGGGGCGTTGTTTGTCTCCGAACGCGGCGCTGTCTTGGCCCGACTCGAAGGAACCTATGACCAAAGGCTCACCCAACGGGTGATCCTGCAACCGCGTGTCGAATTGAACCTCGCGGCGCAAGACGTGGCTGAAAACGGCATTGGCGCCGGACTGTCCGACGCCGAACTTGGTCTACGGCTGCGTTACGAGATCACTCGTCAATTTGCGCCCTACGTCGGGGTATCGTGGGAAAGCAAGGCGGGCGCCACCGCTCGATTCGCCCGCGGCGCCGGCGAACGCGTTCACGCCACAAGCACGGTGTTCGGTATCAGAACACGGTTCTGACTCGCGACGCCATCAGGCCGTCACGCTCTTGCGCTCTTTCAGGAACGCGAAGAATTCCACGCCCTCGCGAAGGCGCCGCTTCATCATATCGGGGCTCCGCACCATTTCGCTCACGATCGAGCCGATCTTACTGGGACGGAAATAGAAGCTTTTGTAGAACGTCTCTACGCTGGCGAAGATCTCGTCGTGGCTGAGATGGGGATAATGCAGCGGGGCGATCTGTATGCCGTGATCGTCCACCAATTCGGCGTGTTCGGCGTCGAGCCAACCGTTCGCCACGGCTTGCTTGTAAAGAAAGGTGCCGGGATAGGGCGCGGCCAGCGAAACTTGGATGGTGTGCGGATTGATCTTGGCGGCCCAGGCGGCGGTTTCTCGCAAGGTGTAGGTTCCGGCCGAAAAGCTGAACGACAAATTTGTCCGCAAACTTGCCTGGGACGGCAAAATCATGATCGGGCAGACCCTGGTCGAGAAAGGCTATGTCGTGCCGCTACATGCGCACGACAATCAGCAGCTGACGTTCGTGACGGACGGAGTCTGGCGTTTCAAGCTGGAGGGTAAAACGGTGGACGTCGGCCCTAACGAGATGATCTTCATCCCGGCTAATGTTCCGCATACCGCCGAAGCGCTGGAGACACTGGTGGCTTACGACGTTTTCACGCCGCCGCGCCAGGACTGGATCGACGGCGACGATACCTACCTGCGCGCAAAATAACGTGCGCCGCGCAAAAAAAGGCCGGGAGAGGATCCCGGCCTTTTTGCATATGTTCAGCGAATCAGTTCTGCGATTTCCAGTTCTTGACCTGCTCCTTGACCTGGGCAACTTGTTCGGGCGTCAGTTTCTTTTCGATCTTGCCGATTTCCTCCTTCGTATAGAGGGAATCCCGATAGGTGGTCTTCGGATTGATGGCTGACAGGGTCAGCCATAAGTCAGCTTTCGACAAGTCCTTGACCACGCCTTTTCCCGACGCGTAGAGGATGCCGACGTAGTACTGCGAGCGCGGGTCGCCCTGGTCGGCGGCCTTCTGAAACCA
>JANXWN010000340.1 GCA_025351125.1 Caulobacteraceae bacterium
CGACGGCCAGAGCGTTCACCGCCTCGAAATTCGACAGTCGGTCACAAATTTCCAGCATCAGGCCGACGCCCGCCGCGCGCGCGCGGGCGATTACTTCGGCGCGATCGGCGTCGAATTGCGGAGCGTGCAGATTGACGTGACTGTCGATGATCATGCGCGATCAGGTCTCACGCCGCCCCTCTCAACCGCGCGACCGCCGTATAGAGAACATCGGCGCGGTCCAGGTTCACCGCCTCGGCTTGACGTGCAAGGTCGACGAGATCGCTCCAAATTTCCGCCAACCGATGTGCGCCGCCGCCATGCCCTCGGACCGCGTCGCCGGTGGCGCGCGTATGGAGACGGGCGGTCAAACGGTCGAAGAACAATTGAAAACGCGCCATTCCCGCCGGACCGCGAAAACTGTCCGCCAAAGCCATCAGCGCGGCGTCGTCGGTTTTGGGTAAGGCGTCAAGCATCGCGCCGGCGAGGTCGTCGACCTCCAGCGCCTTTGCCGCCGCCAAACGCAGGGCCTGACCAGGCGCGCCGCGCGCCATCTGAAGCAAGCGTCCGGCGTCGTCGGAGGCAACCTCGGCGCGCGCCGTCACCCAAGCGACCGCGGCGCTGGTCGGCGGCGGCGCAAAGCGCAAGGTGCGGCAGCGCGACCGGATCGTCGCGAGCAGTCCGCCCGGCGCATGCGATACTAACAACACCACGCCACGCGTCGGCGGCTCCTCCAACGTCTTGAGAACCGCATTGGCGGCGTTGACGTTCAGGTCGTCGGCCGCATCGATGATCGCCACGCGATAGGGCGCGGTCGCGGGAGATTTGGCGAAAAACCGCGGCAGTTCGCGCGCCTCGTCGACGGGAATGCCGCGCCGGGCTTTGCCGTCTTCGACCTCGCGCTGAAGCACCAAAAGATCGGGATGAGCGCGGGCGACAATTTGCCGACACACGGCATCGTCGGGGTCGGCTCCCAGCGCTCCGCGTTCCGGTCTGGCGACCGCCCCCAACAATCGCCGCGCGGCGCGATAGGCAAAGGTCGCCTTACCGACGCCCTCGGGCCCGGTCAGCAGCCATGCGTGATGCAGACGGCCGCGCTCCATCGCCGCCAGAAACGCGCGTTCGGACGCGTCGTCGCCGAAATAATCGAACACCGTACGCGGATGCGGCGTCTCTTCGCTCATACGAGATCCAATCGCGGAGCGACCGCGCGCCAAACCGATTGCGCCACGGACGCGGAATCGGGAAAGGCGTCGATGACCACGCAGCGCGCCGGCTCACGCCGCGCGATTTCAGCGAAGGCCGCGTGCAACCGGCGATGAAACGCCAGATCCTTGGCCTCGAAACGCCCCTCCCCTCCACCGCGCGCAATCGTCCGCGCCAATCCGATTTCGGGCGGCAGATCAAACACCAAGGTCAAATCGGGGCGGGTGGCGGCCACCACTTCGGCTTCGAGCCCATCTATCAGCGCGCACGACACGCCGCCGCCGGCCCCCTGATAGGCCCGCGTGGAATCGGTAAATCGGTCGCACACCACCACCTCGCCGCGCGCCAGGGCCGGGGCGATCACCCGTTCGATATGATCGCGGCGGGCCCCGTAGATCAGCAGTGTCTCGGTCGTCGGCGACCAGCGATCGGGTTGGCCGGTCACCAGCAAGGCGCGGATCGCTTCGGCTCCCGGTGATCCTCCCGGTTCGCGCGTGCTTACGACAACGCGACCCCGCGCGGTAATCATCGCGGCCAGCAGGGCCGCCTGGGTGGATTTGCCCGCCCCCTCGCCGCCTTCCAAAGTGATGAAATACCCGCGCGTCATGGCGGCGCACTTTGGCCGGTTCGCGGCGCTTGTCCAGACTACCCGACGCCGCGGCGCCCTAAAACGTCGGGTCGGCGACCTTGGCGAGCGCGACGCTCGACAGCGCGGAGGTCGTCAGATCGGCATAGCGCCCTTTGGGAGCCGGCCCGATGTAGCGCACGCGCACACGCGCCATGCCGCGGTGATAAAACCCTAAGTCTTTGGCGGCTTGGCGGGAAAGATCGATGATCCGACCGCGCACGAACGGTCCGCGATCATTGACCCGCACGCGAATACGCCGCCCGTTATCGAGATCAGTCACCTCGACGACGCACGGCAACGGCAGGGTGGTGTGCGCCGCTGACGCGACATCCATATCGAACACCTCGCCGTCGGCGGTGGTATGATGATGCTCCGCCGCGCCGTACCAGGAGGCCAGCCCCTGCCGGTCGTAGTCGGGCTGAGCTTTGGGATAATACCATACCCCGTGAACGGCATAGGGACGCATGGTTCCGGTGTCACCTACGGCCGATTCAACCACGGGGTTCGAGGCGCAGGCCGTTAAACTGGCGGCCGCAAAAATCGCCACAACCCTGCCGGCCCGGGTCAAACCGCTTGTTCTGTTTCCCAAACGCACGGCTTACCCCCGCTGTCGCACCGAGGCCTGCCAGTTTGACTCGCAAGCCTTGCGATCGGGTTAAGCGACGTCGACTGGAAATCCCCGTCCCCAACCGCTAGAAGCGCGCAAACCGGACGGGTGGCCGAGTGGTTTAAGGCAGCGGTCTTGAAAACCGCCGTGGGTGGAAGCCCACCGTGGGTTCGAATCCCACCCCGTCCGCCACTGCAATGCAATTCGTGTGCGGGAATAGGTCCTTAGCCTAGGGCGCAGCCTTGCTCGCCGTGTCAAACATATTGGTCTTATGCCCGTTCGCCATCACGTCGCCGCCCTTCTGATCGGCTGCGCATGCCCCGACCCGCGTTCCCGTTACGGTCATGTGATGGGCGGGCTCGCCGGCGGTCGTCGTGTCGATGACCATCTTGTAGCTACTGTCGAAGTCACCGGTGAGGGTTCCGCTGCTGACCAACTTGCCGGCCTGGCCCATGTCACAGTTGGAACTGTAGTGGATCGAGCCGTCGAGGCTGCGGCTGATCTGCGGCGTCGCACACTTCGCCCCGCCCATTTGCGCACCCACGACCGACGCCTTGGCTTCCGAAGCCTCATCCACGCACATTTCAAACGCCGGCATCGCCTGCGCCATCCCTTCGATGGCCATGGTCTGACGCCAAAGGCCCGGCTTGCGGTGGGGTAAATCCTGGGCGCCAAGCGGACCAGCGT
>JANXWN010000380.1 GCA_025351125.1 Caulobacteraceae bacterium
TGAAACGCTGACCTTTAGCGCGAACACCTCGGCCTTCGAGGGGACCATCGGGGTGACGACGAGCGGCGGCGCGCAAGTGTTCAGCGTCGGCCCTCCGTTCTATGTGTCGAACACGCCGACGTCCTTCCAAGTGTTCTCAAGCGGCGGATTTCCGACCGGCCAGCTCGGCTTCTTCGCGCCCTACGCGACCGTCGCCGGTATTCCATATTCGATCGCCGAAAGCCTGATTGGCTTCGAATACACCTTGGCCGACGGGATCCACTACGGAATCGCCGATATCGGTGGCTCCAGCGTCTTGGCCTACCACTATCAGACCACGGCGGGCGCGGACGTTCCCTTCGGCGTGCCCGAGCCCGGCGCGTGGGCGATGCTGCTGGCCGGCGTTGTGATCATCGGCGGCAAGCTGCGCGGCCGCCGCGTCGTCGAGATTTCTTAAGAACGCGCGGACGACAAATCCCCACAAATACCGGACCAGAAGCCCATGTCCCTCGACGCTAACCCGCTAACCCTCGAGCCGCAAGCACGCGATCTCCAGCGTCAAAAGGTCACCTTGAACCCCGCGCCAGATGCGGTCAGCGGCCACCCGTCCGTCGCCGTGTCGTGGGATGTGTCCGATACCGGCCAATTTCGGCCCAGGACCGCTCGGATGCCTTGTCTTTAGATCCTCCGGCAATCGCCCCCCCTCGCGGCGAGGCGAACGGGGCGCCCGCCGCTAGCACCCCCTAGTGCTCGGCGGAGCCTGTCATCGAGCGCGTCGTACGCTCGTTACTTGACAAATTGCAATTATTGGGGTTACATTCCGGTCGTGGCCGCTGAACCCCAACCCATCCGCAGCGAAACCGATCGCGAGATCGAGATGCTGGACCAATTGGCGGAGGTCGGTCTTGATCTGGCCAAGGCGGTGGCCGAATTTACCAAGCACCAATTGGCTCAGGCCACCGAGGCGTACGCGCCGAATTTTCCTAGCGATCCCTCGCAAGCCTTCGCCCGGCTGGCGCAAACCGTGCGCCGTACGGTCGCGCTGAAGCATCATCTGCGCGAGGACGCGAGGACGCGCGCCGATGGATCCGGGAGCGCCGGCGATCTCTTCCAAGCGCCGCCGAAACGCGGCATGATCTCAATCCGCCGTCGCCGACCGATTTGCCGGTTGCAAAGTCCGCACCCGCGCGCGCGTTCGACGAACCGGGCGACTCCCCCGCCGCCGATCGCGCCACGCCGCGGGAGAGCCTGAAGTGCGACCTCGGCCGCCTGCTCGACGAGCCCGAACGCTTCATCGAGCAGGTCCCCAGGGTCCCGACCGACCGCATCGTCGCCCAGCTGTGCGCGAGCGTCGATCTCGATCCGCAACGGCTGAGATGGCATGACGGCCGCTGGTTGGTGGCGCGATCGTCCCGCGACCCAATCGCGCTGTGGCACGACACGCCGTTAACCCTCTGGCGCCCGCCGTGGCCCGGCGTGCCGATCCGCCATTACGTCCCGCCGATATGACGGACGCACGCGACGGCCTTGTGCACCGCGAGTCCCAGACTTCATTTTTCTGTCCCGCGGACGTAGGACATCAAGGCGTTGGGTCAAGCGCCGCGCGAAGCGTCACGGGTTCGCCCGCCCTCCCCCGGAAAGCCCGCATGGCCGTCATCGACCTTCTCGACATCACCGCCGCCCTCCCAAAAGGCGCGCCGCTCGCGGGACTCGACCTTGGAAAGCGACGAGGCGCGCGGGCTCATATTGACCACGTCCGCGCCCAGCCGCTTGCCGGCCAATTCGAACGAGCTTTGCGTGCGCGTCGAGGCTTCGAAAAACAGGTTGATCAGGGTTCGTCCCTTGAGCAGGTCGAGTTTTTTGCTCTTTTGCCGGTTCAACGCCACGAACTCATCGGCCAAATCCAGCAGGGCCCCGACCGTCGGCGGATCGAGGTCGGCGACGGATAGGAAATGGCGGGCCGGAAAGGGGAACGCCGGCTGGCGAATCGCGTCGAGGGCGGGAACGGCGCTGGTCATTAAAGGGCTTCTTTAGGCGGGGAGGCGGCGGCGCGCAATCGCTCCAGCGCGCCCTGCAAGATCCACGTCGCCGCCATTTTGTCGACGACACGGGCGCGGCGGGCGCGGGTCGCATCGGCCTCGTCGATCAGCACGCGATTGACGGCGACGCTGGAGAGCCGCTCGTCCCAGAAGGCAATCGGCAGGTCTTTCAGGCGCAGCAAGTGGCGGGCGAAGGCGCGCGCCGACTGGCATTTGGGCCCCTCGGTTCCATCCATGTTGACCGGCAGGCCAATCACCAAGCCGGCCGCGCCGCGTTCGTCCAACAGGGCGAACAGGGCCTGCGCATCGGCGGTGAATTTCTCGCGCTGGATCAGGGCCAGAGGGCTGGCGATCAGCAGCGAGATGTCCGAGATCGCCACGCCGATGGTTTTGGTTCCAAGGTCGAGCCCCGCGAGCGGCGCGCCTTTTGGGAGGGCGGCGGTGATGTCGAGAAGGTCGATGACGGCCATGCGGGCTTTCTGGGGGAGGGCGGGCGAACCCGTGACGCTTCGCGCGGCGCTTGACCCAACGCCTTGATGTCCTACGTCCGCGGGACAGAAAAATGAAGTCTGGGACTCGCGGTGCACAAGGCCGTCGCGT
>JANXWN010000390.1 GCA_025351125.1 Caulobacteraceae bacterium
CCAAAGCGTTGTGCAGCGCCAGCTTGGCGTCGGCGCGACCGGCGTCGGCCTCGATCATCGCCGCCTCGAGCCGCGCGCGCAAACGCGTCAGCGGCGATCGCAGGTCGTGGGCGATGGCGTCGCCGGCGTGGCGCAGACCGCCGATCGATCGTTCCAGCCGCCCCAACATATCGTTCAGACCCGCCGCCAGTTCGTCATATTCGTCGCCCGTGCCGCGCACCGGCGCGCGGGCCGCCAAATCACCGCCACGCGCCAGATCGATCACGCTGGTCAAGCCGCCGATATTGCGGCTGACATTGCGACTGACCAACAGGCCCCCGGCTAAACCCAACACCACGACCAAGGCCCCCGCCCCCCACAGAGCCCGCAAGATTTTGCTCACGTAGGCTTCGGATTCGCTGACGTCGGCTCCGACAAACAGGATCTCCCCGCCGCTTAGCCTTTCCTCCAGGCCGCGCGCCGGGCGTTTGACCAAGCTGCCGTCGATCTCGGTCTCTGTCAGGGTAAAGCTCGCCCAATCGCGCGTGCCTCCAAAATTGGGCACCGGCGAGTGGGCGATCGATCCGCTGATCGGCGCGCCGGTCTTACTCATCAGCAGATACAGCAGCGGGCGGTCACTGGTAGTGCGCTCGATCACCTCTTGATTCAGCGCGGTGAAGCCGCCCCGCTGGTAAACCGTCTCCAAGGCGTGAATTTCGCGCATCACCCGCGCCTCGGCGCGATTGGAGACCTCCCCGGCGGTGGCGATATAGATGTAGGCCAAAAACAAGCTGGCCGACGCCGCGAACAAGGCGAGAAACAAGATCGTCAGCCGAAATGGCGTTGTGCGTAACAGGCGCGGGAGGCGCATTTAAAGCCACCCTGGAATGACACACCGACCCCACCTGTCCCCGGGGGAGAGGTGTCGCAATTTACGCTTCCAACCGATAACCAGCGCCGCGCACGGTTTGTAGCATCGGCTTGTCGAAGCCCTTGTCGATTTTGGCGCGCAGGCGGGAGATATGCACGTCGATGACGTTGGTTTGCGGATCGAAGTGATAGTTCCACACCCCTTCGAGCAACATCGTGCGGGTGACCGATTGGCCGCCGTGACGCATTAGAAATTCCAGCAACTGAAATTCACGCGGCTGCAAATCGATCTCTCGACCGGCGCGATGGACTTCGCGACCGATCAAGTCCATTTCCAAATCGCCCAGTTTCAGCATGGTTTGCACCGAGCCGGTTTCGCGCCGCCGCGCCAGGGCCTCGACCCGCGCGACCAGTTCGGCCAAGGCATAGGGCTTGACCAAATAATCGTCGCCGCCGGCGTTCAGGCCGGCGACGCGGTCATTGATTTCCCCCAAGGCGGACAGAAACAATACCGGCGTCTGGTCGCCGTCGCGGCGCAAGGTTTCGACCATGGTGACGCCGTCTATCTTGGGCATCATGCGGTCCACCACCATGACGTCGTAACCGCCCGCCCGGGCGGCGGCCAATCCGGCCTCGCCGTCGGCGGCGCAAACACAGCTGTGCCCCGCTTCCGCCAGCCCGGTCACCATGGCGGCGCAAGCCTCCCGATCATCCTCGACAATCAACAATCGCATTCGCGGTGTTCCCCGTGTTCCGGCTCCGTGGTCTGGCGCGGTGCGGCAATCTAGGCCGCCTTTGCCGCCGTGTATCTTGAATTTGTTGTCATGTGCGCCGGCGGCGCGTTAACCCCGGGCGGGCGGGGTATACCGGCGCGCGGGTTTCTGTGAGTATGAGCGCCGTGACGGGCGTGAGGGGATATGGATGGCGGAATTTTCGGTTCAGGATGCAGCCTTCACCGGTTTTCGCGTGGTGCGCGAGCAGCCCAAAGCGCTGTTAGCCTGGAGCGCGCTCGCCTTTTTGCAAACGGTGGTGATCCTCGGGGCGTTGATCGGCTTGGCCGGCCCCGCCATGATGCAGTTGCAAGCGGCGCCCTTACACCCGGGTCAATCACCCGAGCAGACCTTGCGCGTGCTTTCTCAACTGGCGCCCGTGTATGGGTTGTCGCTGCCGGTGATCCTGATCTTCCAAGCGATTATCAACGCCGCCATGAACCGCGCGGTGATGCGGCCGAGCGCATACCGCTTCGGCTATCTGCGCTTGGGGATCGATGAAGTGCGGCAGGTGGGGTTGCAGACCCTGCTGTTCGCGCTTTTTTTCGCCGTCTATTTGGCCGTCGCCTTCGTGGTCACTCTACTCGCCGGCATTGTCGGCGCCGGTTCGCTGCCGGCCGCAATTGGCATCGGCGTCGCCGGTGTGATGCTCGCGATCGCCGGAATGGTCTGGCTAGCGGTGCGGTTTTCCCTGGCGTCGGCCCTGACGTTTGACAGCGGGAAAATCAATGTGTGGGGGTCGATTACCCTGACGCGCGGGCGGTTTTGGCCGATTTTCGGCACCTTCGCCCTTGCCTTCGCTCTGGCGGCGGTGGTTTATCTGCTGGGGTATATGATTATTTTGGCGGTCATGGCCGGATTTAGCTTCGGCCATCCGCTGAGCGCGTTTCAAAAACCGGACTTCAGCTCGTTCGCCGCCTATCTGACGGCGCCGCAGATCGTGCAATTGCTGTTGGGCTCGGGTTTGGCGGCGATGGTCTGGCCGATCACCCTGACGCCGGCCGCCACGCTTTATCAGCAGCTTCGCACCCGCGACGGCGTCGGCGCCGCCGAAGCGTTCAGCTGACCCGCCCGTGAGCGACGCCGCCGCGCCGTCCATTCTCAAACGCCATGTCGCCGCCGCCGTGGCGGGCAATGCTTTGGAGTTTTACGATTTCACCATCTACGCCGCTTTCGCGGTGGAGATCGGGCACACATTTTTCCCCGGAACGCCATTCGTCAGCCTGATAGCGTCATTGATCACCTTCGGCGCGGGCTTCGCCTTGCGGCCCTTGGGCGCGATCATGATCGGGCGCTATGCCGACAAGGTCGGACGCAAGCCGGCCATGTTGTTTAGCCTTACGCTCATGGGGGTATCGGTCCTGGGGCTGGCCTTGACGCCGTCCTACGCCATGATCGGCCCGGCGGCGCCGGTGATCGTTTTGTTGTGGCGTCTGATGCAGGGATTCGCTTTGGGGGGAGAGGTAGGACCCACCACCGCTTATCTGGTGGAAGCCTCGCCGCCGGCCAAACGCGGCCTCTACGGATCTTGGCAAACCGCAAGTCAAAACATCGCCTTTATCGCTGGCGGATTGATCGGCATGACCCTGCTTCAGATCGCCGGACCGGCGGGACAGGAGGCGTGGGGATGGCGCGTGGCCGTCGGCCTGGGCGCCGTGGTCCTGCCGTTCGGTCTGTGGCTGCGTTCCAGCTTGCCCGAGACGCTGCATCACGCGGAAACCCGGTTGGTGTTCCACCCGGCGCGCGCCGATCTTCGCAGCCATTGGCCGATCATCGTCTTGGGATTGGGCCTAGTCGCCGCCTCCACGGTTCAGAGCTACATCGCCACCTATATGACCACTTATGCCAAAACGACCCTGCACATGGGACCCAGCGTGGCTCTGGCGGCGACGTTGGTTTTGGGGCTCGTCGGTTTTGTCGGCGCCATTGCTGGCGGCGTGCTGGCCGACCGCTTCGGACGCAAACCGATGTTGATCTGGCCGCGCCTCGCCTACATGGTCGTCGTCGTTCCGGCCTTTATCTTGATGGTGCGGTTTCACAACGCCTGGGCTCTGCTCGGCGCGCAGGCGGTCTTGTCGGGAATCGCGGCGTTGAGCGGCGGCGCCTTGATCGTCGGATTGACCGAATCCTTGCGCAAGGAAATTCGCGGCATGGTGATGGGCACGGTCTATGCCGGCTCCGTCGCCCTGTTCGGGGGCACCACCCAGCCGATCGTGGCGGCCCTGATTCATTGGACGGGCAATCCCTTAATGCCGGCCTTCTACGTGGTCGGGTTCGCCGTCATCGGCCTGATCGCCTCGATTTTGATGAAAGAGACCGCCCATGGGAAGTCGGCGGCGCAGGGATAGGAACTTATGTACATCACCGTCAATGGCGCATCGATCTTCTTCGATATCGTCGGCTCCAAGCTCGCCATCGACGGCGGGCGGATGGTCGAAAAGCCTAGCTTGATCGTTCTGCATGGCGGGCCGGGGTTTGATCACAG
>JANXWN010000393.1 GCA_025351125.1 Caulobacteraceae bacterium
GGTGGGAAAGCCGGCAATCAAATCGGCGCCAAAGGCCGCGTCCGGTCGGGCGCGCCGCACCGCGTCGATCAGGGCGATGGATTGCGCGCGTGAATGACGCCGCTTCATCCGCTTAAGGATAACGTCATCACCCGCCTGCAATGACAGGTGCAGGTAGGGCATGAGGCGCGGCTCGTCGGCGAGGCACGCCATCAAATCGGCATCGATTTCGGCGGCGTCAATCGACGATAGCCGTAGGCGCGCCAGCGTCGCAACCCCCTTGAGGATGCGCCGCACCAACGACCCCAGTGTCGGCGCGCCGGGCAAATCCGCGCCCCAACTCGTCAGGTCCACGCCGGTCAGCACCACTTCGTTATACCCAGCGTCGGTCAAGCGGCGCACCTGTTCGACCACCCCGCCCGCCGGAACCGAGCGCGAGTTGCCTCGCCCATAGGGAATAACGCAAAACGTGCACCGGTGATCGCAACCGGTCTGGATTTCCACATACGCCCGCGCCCGATTGGCAAAGCCATCGACCAGATGCGGCGCGGTTTCGCGCACCGCCATGATGTCACCGACCCTCACCCGCAAAGCCTGATCGAGCAAGGCGCCGGCCGCGGATTTTTCCACATTGCCCAGCACCAGATCGACCTCGGCCATCGCCGCGAAGGCCCCCGGATCAATCTGCGCCGCGCAACCCGTCACAATCACGCGTGCGCCCGGACGCTCGCGCCTCGCCTTGCGGATCGCCTGCCGCGCTTGGCGCACCGCCTCGCCGGTCACCGCGCAGGTGTTGAAGATAACGGCGTCGCTCACCCCGTCCGCCGCCGCTCGCTCGCGGATGGCCTGTGACTCGAGCGCGTTGAGCCGGCACCCGAAAGTGACGACCTCGACGTTGCTCGTGGCTAAGTATGATCCGTCCGGCATGGTTCCAGCGTCTGACGCCTAGAGCCTGATGCGTTTACACGGAACAGCTGTAAACGCTGAATCAGGCTCTACACTTTTGGATTTAGAGCACGATTCAGATTTTGGACGGTTCCGTCTAAAATCATCGTGTTCTAGTGCGCCGGGCGTCCTAGCAGAAACCCGCGCGGATCGCGACAGCGGCCGCCCGGCCGCCGCTACCGTGTTAAATTTTCCGCGCCACGAAGGCCGCGAACGCGTCGCGGTAATCGGGGTGCCAGCGCGACAGCGGCGGGCGGTTTTCGAGGATGTCGGCGGCGGACCAAGCCATCCTTACTTCGTCCAACGCACGAGGCGTGTCGTTATCAGGGCACAATATGTAGAAATCACCCACGTCGATGCGTTCCAGCATAAAGGCCACGACCTGCTCGGCCGTCCAAGCGCCGGGCGGCTTTTCCGCAAATCGGCGGCGGGTCATGCCAGTGAAAGTGAAGCCGGGGATCAACAAATGCGCGCTGACCCGGCAGCCGGGCATTTCGCGCAAGCTGTGTTGCAAACCCTCGGTCAAGGTCTTGATGGCCGCTTTGCTGACATTATAGGCCGTGTCGCCCGGCGGCGTGGTGATGCCCTGCTTCGAGCCGGTATTGATGATCACGGCAGGGCGGTTTTTGTCGATCATGGCTTGCGTAAAAGCCTGAACGCCGTTGATTACGCCACCCAAATTGACGCTCAGTAGCGCGGTCCAGCGGTCGGGACGTTCAAAAGCATGGCCGCCGCCGCCGATTCCCGCGTTGTTCATCAAGATCGCGGTGTCGCCGAACCTTTCAAATGCGCGCTCGCGCAATCGGATCATCTGCGCCGGATCGGCGACGTCGACTGGCACAGCCTCGACGGCCGCTTCCCGGGCAATTTGGCGCACTTCGTTCGCCGCCTGCCACAAACGATCTCCGCCCAAGTCGGCCATGACCACATTGAGCCCCATCGTGGCAAACCTGCGCGCGGCGGCTAACCCAATACCGTCGGCGGAACCGGTGATGACGGCGGTGCGGCCCGGTTCAAACACATCACGGACGCTCATGCCGCCTGCTCCAAAGATCGGCGCACGACAATTTTGGACGGCGGGTGACCGGTGCGCGGCCGATAAGTGTTGACGAACAATCCGATCATAAGCGACTGCCTATAGCGCGAACGGGGGCGTTGGCCACAGGGGTTCCGTTCGCGGGGCAGACCACTCAGTAAGCAGTCCGACATTCGGTCCGCAAATTTTGGAGACAGTTTCACGCATGCTTTTGTCCGAACCGGGGAAACTCTACCTTGATCTGATCGAAAATTGCCTGCTTGGGTTGATTTACGAGGATCCGTCGCAAGATCCGTGGTCCGACGGTGGTTTCGATCGCGAGAGCCGGATGATGGGGCGTGACTGGCCGCTTAAAGCCCATTCGATGATCGGCAAGGCCCGGATGTCCAATCTTCGCGCCGCGGTGGATTATGTCCTGGCGCACAATATATCTGGAGATTTTATCGAAACCGGCGTTTGGCGGGGCGGAGCCTGCATTTTGATGCGGGCCGCCCTAAAGGCTTATGGAATTGCCGATCGTATCGTATGGGCTGCAGACTCCTTTGAAGGCTTGCCGCCACCCGACGCCGTGCATTACGCGGCCGATGCGGGCGATCAACATCACGAATTTGCACAATTGGCGGTGTCCTTGGAAGAGGTCCGATCGAACTTCGCCGCTTATGGATTGTTGGACGATCAAGTGCGATTTCTTAAAGGCTGGTTCAAGGACACGCTGCCGACGGCGCCGGTCGACCAATTGGCCATTCTGCGGTTGGACGGCGACATGTACGAATCGACGATGGACGGCTTGCGATCGCTGTTTCACAAAGTGTCGACCGGCGGAGTCGTCATCGTCGACGACTACGGCGCGATCGCCTCTTGTCGCGAGGCGGTCGAAGACTACCGTAAGGAATTCGGCATCGATTCGCCTATCATGCCCATCGACGGGATCGGCATTTACTGGATCAAAACGTGACATCCACGGCGGCGTATGATTGTTCCGGTGCGCCGCGCCACGAGAGCCTCCCGACATTTTGGCGCCGGGTGCGCATCGTTTTGATCGGTCCGGTCGGCTATTTGCACACCGCGACGTTTCGCGAGCTTGCCGAAGGGCTCTTGCATGGGTTTGAGGCGCTCGGGGCCATCGTCGATCTTACGCACAATGACATCTTGAGTTCTGGGGGCGTAAATATCGTCTTGGGCGGTCACCTGATGGCGGAGACGCCGGAGGTCGGGCCTCTTCCCTCCGACGCGATCATCGTCAACCTCGAACCGATGGAAACCGGGGCGTTTGCGACGCGAGCAGAATATTTGACCCTGCTGAGCACACACCGGGTGTGGGACTACAGCCCGCGAAACATCGCCTTTTGCAAAACAAGGTATGGTCTTACGGCCATTTATCCCCTCAGGATCGGTTATATCCGGCAATTGACGCGTATCGCCGACCTCGACGTCAAGGATGTGGACGTCTTGTTCTATGGCTCAATCAATGATCGGCGCCGACACATATTGACCGCCCTCCAGGACGCCGGATTGCGCGTGCAGTGTTTGATGGGCGTGTTCGGCGCCGAGCGAGACGGGTGGATCGCACGCAGCAAAATCGTCCTTAATGTGTGCCGCGACCCTGCCGATGGACGTCGAGCTGACCGAGCAGGATGCGATGCTGCCGAGCCGCACGATCCGCACGGCGCGCAAGCTCGTCATCGTCGCGCGCTTCTCGGCATCGGGCCAGCC
>JANXWN010000406.1 GCA_025351125.1 Caulobacteraceae bacterium
GCGGCGGCGGCGGCATCGACGTCGAGCAAGGCGACTTGCGCGCCCTCCGCCGCGAAGGCGCGGGCGGTCGCCGCGCCGATGGCCCCGCCGGCGCCGGTAACGACCACCACGTGCCGTTCCAGCCGACGTTCGACCGCCTTACCGAGTTTGGCCTGTTCCAGCGACCAATATTCCATGTCGAAAGTATCGTCTTCGCCCAGGGGCGAAAACTGTCCGGCGTCTTCCCCCGCGAGCAAGGTTTGCACCCACGATTGGGCGATGTCGGCGGCCACGGCCGCCTCGCCGGCGTTACGCCCCACGCCGATCAAACCTATTTCCGGCGCCAAAATGACGCGCGGCAAAGCATCGAGCATGTTTTTGCCGCCGCCGACCCTAGCGTTCTGGCGTTCGAACATGGCCGTGTAGTCCGCGACGTATTGCGCGAGCGCCGCCGCCGCCGCCGTGCGCCAAATGTCGAGATCTCCGCTCGGAGCCGACAAAACGAGCGGATGACGCTTGGTGCGGATGACGTGGTCGGGAGTGGCGACGCCGCGGCCAGCCCAGTCGCGCAAGCGCGTGTCGCCGACCAACCGCATAACGCTATCACCCGTCCGTCGGTCCAGGATCCACCGCGCGCCGCCATCACTCAGCACGCCGCGCAATACCGGCAGAGCCGCGGCGGCGGGCTGCGCGGCGAGGACCGGCGCCGGCGATGGGCGGCGAGCCCGTAGATAATCCTCGGCGGTGCTGACGAGATCAATCATTCGCTCATAGCTGGTCCGCGCCGTGGGGCCAAAAGTGAATAGGCCGTGGTGGATCAACACCAATCCTTCGATGCCGGGATGAGCTTCATAAATCTCAGCCGCCCGTCGAGCCAGATTGAACCCCGGCATGACATAAGGCACGCACGCCACTCGCCCGCCATAGAGCCGATTGATCAAGGCTTCGGCTTCCGGCTGGTTGGCCAGAGCGAGCACGGCGACAGCGTGGGTGTGGTCGATGAATTTGTCGGGGATAAAGGCGTGCAGCAGAGTCTCGACGGAGGGATTAGGCGCGGTGCTATTCATCAGATTCTGACGTTGCGCATTGACCATCGCCTCGTCCGACAAAGCCGCGAGCGTCCGCAGGCGAAGCAGGGGCTCGAGGCGAACCGCCGGGTGACCCGCCGGTTCTATTGTCGCCAAATCCCAACCACTGCCCTTGACGCACAGCACCGCGACGTCGTCGCCAAACAGGTCGCGGGCGGTGGTTTTTACCGACGTGTTTCCGCCGCCGTGCAGGACCAGGCTTGGATCCGCGCCGAGCAGCCGCGCGCTGTAGGTTCGCAGCGCAAGGTCCTCGCCGACGTCCGCCGCGCCCCAACGCGTGAGCGCCTCTCGCGCAGCTTTGTCACTCCAGTGGCTCTTCACGCGTTTCGTCCAAATTCTAATGCAAGAAACCCTTGGCGACGGCTGTGAGCAGTCCGACACCGAGCAGGGCGCGATAAATTACGAAAGGCCACGCCGAAAACCGCTCCAATACCCGCATCAGGCCCCAGATGGCGGCGAAGGCCGAGATCGACGCAACCACCAAGCCGACGGCCAGCACTGACCAGCCGTGCGTGTCCAAATGGGCTTTGTGCAACTCCCAGATCTCCTTTAGCCCCGCCAAGGCGATGGCGGGCAGGCCAAGGAGGAACGAAAACCGTGCCGCCTCCTCGCGCTTGAACCCCAAGCCGAGCGCCGCGGTGAGGGAGGACCCCGAACGTGACACCCCGGGGATCAGCGCCCCCACCTGCGCAAGGCCCACCATCATCGCGTCAACAAAGGTGGCGTCGCTCAAGGACCGCCGATGCCTCGCCGTCAGCTCCGCGAGGGCGAGCAACACGGCCATGCCGACACACGCCCAACCGATCACGCTGAGGCTGCGCAACGGCGAGTGACATTGATTCAGAAGTCCCGAAAGCGCGGCGCCCCCCAAAATGATCGGAACGGTCGCCAGTGCGATCCACACCACCATCCGCAAGGACGAATTTTCGAAGTCGCGCCGCGCCGCCGCCGCCAAGCTCTCGCCGGCCAGACGCCGAATGTCGCTCCAAAAATAGCTGGCGACCGCCGCCAAAGCCGCCAATTGCATGGCCGCCGAGAATGCCGAACCGGGGTCTTGCCAGCCCAGCAAAGCGGGAACCACGCGCATGTGTGCTGTCGATGAAATCGGCAGAAGTTCGGTAATCCCCTGAACCACCCCCAAGGCGGCGACCTTCGCGTAGCCCAGGGCTACAAACCCGGTATCAACGGCGCAAGCACCAGCCATCGGCCAATCACCTCTTGTCGCGAACAACACACTGTTGCGTCACCACGCAAGGGGGCTCCTTGTGCATAGTTTCCGCGCTCTCGCCACCCCTGCCCGCCCCCGTAGTGCGGCATGGCGTCAGTGCCGGTGCGGTTGAGGAATAGGCGATGCACACTATGTTTTGGGCTCGTCGGATCGGGCCGATCCTGTATAGACGCCGAGAATGCGAGAAATTCAGACATGACCGCGGCTGCAACGACGAAACGGGCGGCGTTTCGCGCCCTCCATCAATCGGGCTGTTTCGTGCTGCCCAATCCGTGGGACGTCGGCTCGGCGCTAGCCCTGCAAAGCCTCGGCTTTAAGGCATTAGCGTCCACCAGCGCCGGGATGGCTTGGTCGATGGGCCGCGCCGACAACCGCGTTAAGCGCGACGACGTGTTGGACCACCTGGCGACCTTGGCCGGCCGCACTGAGATTCCCCTGAACGCCGATTTCGAAAACGCTTTCGCGCACGATTGCGACGGCGTGGCGGCCAACGTCACGCTGGCGGTGGCGACCGGCATCGCCGGCCTTTCGGTCGAAGACAGCACCGGCGATAAGGCCAACCCGCTTTACGACTTCGATCTGGCGGTGGCGCGTGTCGCGGCGGCCCGCGGGGCGATCAGTTTGAGCGGCGCCGATGTCGTGCTGACCGCTCGCTCCGAAGGTTTCGTCGCCGGCCGCCCCAATTTGCCTGAGACTATCCGCCGCCTGACCGCTTACGCCGCCGCCGGGGCGGATTGCATTTACGCGCCCGGAATAAGCGACGCGGAGCAAATTGCCGCAGTGGTGTCGGCATTGGCGCCCAAACCGATCAACGTCTTGACCCTGGGCCTGTCGGTGACCGCACTGGCGGGGTTAGGGGTGCGACGGATCAGCGTCGGCGGTTCGCTGGCTCGCGCGGCTTGGGGCGGATTTCTATCCGCCGCTAGGCAAATCGCCGAGGACGGTGTGTTTGACGCCATGTCGGACGGGGCGCCGGGCGGCGAACTCAATCGCTTGTTTTCCGCCTAGCCGGTTTCGCCGCAGGCTCGTTCATCGAGGGCGTGACGACGGCGAGGATATCTTCGTTTTCGTGTTTCCGCACCCTCTCACTGATATTGAGCCGGGTGAACAGGTGCTGCGCGCCATGCGCCTCGACCGCGCCGGCCCATTTCGTTTGCGCCTCCCGCAGCAAGTTTTCGGTTTCGGCCGCATAGACCAATTCCAGCACGCCGGCCTTTTCGCGCGCATAAACGTAATTGCCGCCCATCGCCGACAGCGGGCTGCCCTCGCGCAACCGGCTAAAGCGATACACGGCGCCCGATGCGCCCTTGACGTCCAACAAATCTCGCATGCGGCCTTCCATAACGGGAGAGGCCCTTTAACCGCAAGCCGGGGCGCAATTGCGGCGGCATTAGCCGATGTCGCCGTGGACGCCGCTAACAACTCGCGGCGGCTAGTCGATCCCGCCGCCGCAGGCGGACGCCCAGCAATCCCACGCCTAAAGCCATAAAGGCCCACGTCGTCGGTTCGGGGGCTGCGGTGATGCTGCCGAACAAGCCGTGCGCTTCGCCCGACAACCCGGCGGTGAAGTAGACCGAATTGGGATCACCGCCGGCGGCGCCGTTACCGTTGATCAACCCCCACAAATCGCCCTCGACGATGGGCGCGCCGCCCGGTCCCGACAAACGACCCTTATAGGCGCCGGTAAGCGGATCAAACGCGCTGATCGTGCCGTCGCCGAAATTTCCCACCAGCAGGTCGCCGGCAAAAGAGCGGAATCCGGCGGGCGCGATGTCCAACCCCCACGGCGAATTGGTCTGGCCGCCCAAAGATACGATGCGATGATTGAAGGTGCCGTCGAGATTAAACGCGTCGACGTAACCGTTGCCGGCCCCTGCCACGTCGTCGTGTTTGGAGCCGTTTTGCAGGGCGTAGGTGACATACAATTTGCCCGCGAGATTTTGCACGTTAAACGGCGCATAACCCGCCGCGACGCTAGGATCGGTGAAAGTGCTCAAAAGGTTGAAATTACTGTCGAACATTTCCACATTGCCGGAGCGGAAATTGGCGGCGTAAATCACGCTGGCTCCGCCGACGCTGCCGATCGCCAATCCCTTATAA
>JANXWN010000413.1 GCA_025351125.1 Caulobacteraceae bacterium
AACCAGCCGCGCCGGCGGCAAAGGTTAAGGCGTCCGTAGCGTCTTCAATCTTCTTGTCGGAATAGAGCTGGCCCGATTTGATCGGCAGAAGGCGCTGCAGAATGTCAGCGTTCAGTTTTTTTACGTCGGCTTGCACTTTCATCTTACCGAAATGATATTTTACGCCCTCGTCGAGCGTGTAGGTGATGGCAAATCCGTTCTTGCTGGGCTCAAGTTCAGCCACCGAAGAGATAATTCGGAAATCGTAGAAACCGCGGTTGCGATAATATTTTCGCAGTTGTTCACGGTCGTATTCAATTCGATCGGGATCATAATTGTCGTTGGAAGCGAAAAATTTGTAAAAAGCGCTTTCCTTGGTCACCACGACGCCGCGCAGATCATTCGCGGAAAACTGCACATTACCCAGGAAATTGACGCGTGAAATACCGCTTTTGGGGCCTTCGTTTATCTCGAACACCAAATCGACGCGGCGCTGCGGAAGTTCAACAATTTTAGGCGTCACGGTTGCGGAAATTCGCCCCGACCGTCGATAAAGCTCAACGATCCGACCGACATCTTCGGTGACCTTGGCTTTGGTGAAGACGCCGCGAGGACGAATTTGAATCTCGTCTTTAAGCTTGTCTTCCTTGAGGTTCGAATTGCCTTCGAAGAGGACCTGATTGATAATCGGATTTTCCACGACGCGAACCACCAAGTCGGTGCCTTGCATGTCCATTTTGACGTCGGAAAACAAATCAGTTCGAAAAAGCGTCTTGAGCGCGGCGTCCACCCCGGCGGCATCGACCGATTGACCGGTTTGCAGCGGCAGATAGGACAAAATTGTTTCGGGGTCGATTCGCTCGTTACCCTGCAGCACGATCCGACCGATCACGACACCTTGCTGCGCTTGGGCCAAAGCCGAGCACGGCGTAACGAGCGCGGTTCCACACAACAGCGCCGTCAAACTGGATACCAACAGCGCCGCGCCGCGGGTGCGGGAACTTCTCATCGGATCAGCCATAAACAGATGGTCGCCTTAAGAAAACAAGCTGCCGAGGAAGTGAAACGCACCCTGTCTACGAAGTTCGTTTAGATTCACGAACAACATCAGACCAACCAGGAGTGCAAAGCCCGCTCGGTATGCGACCGCTTGAACGGCTGCACGCGGAGGACGACGAACAACGAGTTCGTAGGCATAGAACATTAGATGCCCGCCGTCCAGGACGGGGATGGGCAGCAGGTTTAAAATGCCAACGCTCACAGACATCACGGCGGCCAATTGGATCACGATAAAAGCCGTCGCAACAAGCGGATTGATATGCGCGTCATGGGCCTCCAAAACCGCTTGTTGGGTCATGTCGCCTGACGCATGGGCGATGCCGACCACGCCGTGTAATTGGTCGAGCGCGACGTGACCGGTGACGATCCGTCCCAGAAAAAATAGCGTCGTCTCGGTAATCTGCGCCGTTTTGACCCAGCCGCCTTGTGCCGCTTCGATGGGGTTGTAGCGCTTTACGGCGCCGCCACGCGCGGAAATACCCAATCGCCCGACGGTTTGATCGCCGCCGAACGGGCTTTTCACGTGGGCGGCGCCCGGCGTTACAACGAGATGGGTCAGGGAGACCCCGCGCCGGACCGTAAAATCTATGGGCGTGCCAGGTCGATATTGAACGTAGAACTGAATATCCTGAAACGAACCCATCGGTCGGCCGTCCGCGGCCGTCAGAACGTCTCCCGCCTTGAATCCCGCCAAAGCGGCCGCTCCTCCGGGCGTGACCGCATCAACCCTGGTTGCGGTGATAGGTTCGCCAAACACACCCAAAAAGATCGAAAACAACACGATCGCCAAGACAAAATTCGCCACCGGGCCCGCTACGACAATCGCCGCGCGCTGCCACAAAGGCTTGAAGGCAAGGTATTTTTTCTCGGCGCCGGCCCCTTCAGCCGCCATGATGTCCGAGCGCATTTGCGATAGGTCCGACTGGTCAGGCACGCTGGCGACATTGCTGTCGCCCGCAAATTTGACATAGCCGCCCAACGGCAACCATCCGATGCGCCATTCGACACCCGATCGGTCTTTCCACGCCACGATGGCGCGACCAAATCCGATCGAGAAGCGATCAATAGCTACGCCGCAGGCTCTGGCCACCCAAAAATGGCCCAATTCGTGAATGACCACGATCGTCATGATCACCAACAGGAACGGCGCCACCTTAATCAAAACAAACTGCAGAATGTCCGCCATGCGGCCAGGATCTCCCTAAGACAGACCGCCCTTGCCCTACAAACGCGACAGGACTTGGGCGGCGCCCCGTCTGGCTGACGCATCTATCATTAAAGCTTGGTAAACCGCATCGTTATGATCGCTGGCGCCGAGTTCGCCGACCGTGTTCATCGCTTCGA
This sequence comes from Caulobacteraceae bacterium, assembly GCA_025351125.1. GTDB lineage: Bacteria > Pseudomonadota > Alphaproteobacteria > Caulobacterales > Caulobacteraceae > Acaudatibacter. The sequence goes on from JANXWN010000413.1 coordinate 2,383, forward strand.
TCGTGCGGTCGACAATTCTCGCAATATCAAGGAATCCGATAGCTCCCGCCAGAAATGCCGCCACGGCCACTTCATTGGCGGCGTTCATCGCCGCCGGCGCGCCGCCGCCGGAATTCAAGCACTCTCGGGCAATACGCAGCGCGGGAAAACGCTCCTCATCCGGCGCCTCGAAGGTTAGCGATCCGACGGCCGCGAGATCGAGTTTCGGAGCGGACCACGCCAGGCGCAACGGCCACGCCCAGGCGCACGCGATCGGGGTGCGCATGTCTGGACAACCTAACTGCGCCAGTGTCGAACCGTCTTTATATTCAACCAGGCTGTGAATGATCGACTGCGGGTGAATGATAACGTCGACTCGTTCGGACGGCATGGCGAACAAGTAGGCCGCCTCAATCATCTCGAGGCCCTTGTTCATCATCGTGGCCGAATCGATCGAAATTTTCGGACCCATGTCCCAATTCGGGTGCGCGAGCGCCTGTTCGCGCGTGACTGTCGCCATCGCATCGCGACTAAAGTCACGGAACGGCCCTCCCGATGCGGTCAGGATCAGGCGCAGAACCTTGTCGGCATTGGCGGGCTCAAGAACCTGAAATATCGCCGAATGCTCGGAATCAACCGGGATAATCGTTCCGCCCGACGCTTTGGAAATCGCCAGCAAGGCCGGACCCGCGCAGACCAGGCTTTCCTTATTGGCCAATCCGATCGTCGATCCTGCCTTCGCGGCGGCCAGAGTCGGGGCTAGTCCCGCGGCGCCGACGATCGCCGACATTACCCAGTCAGCGTGATCTTGGGCGCAAGCTTCAACCGCCGCCGGCCCCGCGCCCGCCTCCACCCCAGAGCCCGCCAACCGCGCCTTCAATTCCTCATATTTTGTCTCGTCGGCGATGATCGCGCGCTGCGGTCGCCATTTCAGCGCCTGTTGTGCGAGCGCCTCGACTTTCGTGCCTGCCGTGAGCGCGATAAGGTCTATCGACGCGTCGACTTGAGCCAGGAGGTCAAGCGTTGAGACCCCGACCGACCCGGTTGATCCCAAAATCACCACACGACGGGACGTCATCAATGAGCCCAACCCCAATGGACCACTAATCGCGCCAAAGCGAAGACCATCACCGCGAACATTAAACCGTCGACACGGTCCAGCAATCCGCCGTGCCCGGGGATCAGATCGCCAGAGTCTTTGACGCCGAAACGTCGTTTTAAAACCGACTCCCAAAGATCGCCCGCCATAGTTGCTAAACCTCCGAACAAGCCAATAAACCCCGCGCCAATCAGCGATAACTTCATCGACCAAGCCGCGACGGCGACCGAGGCGATCACGGAAGCGGCAAGTCCGCCGAAAAATCCGGTCCACGTCTTATTAGGCGAAAATTTTGGCCAAAGCTTAGGACCTTTCAACGCGTTTCCAACCAAAAACGCGCCGATATCGGCCGCCCAGGTTACGGCGAACAGCATCAGCGTCCAACCAGGTCCTTGCGCGGTTTCGATCAGCCACATCAGGACGAGGCACGCGGGTGCGATATAAAATACCCCGTAGGCGCCGTCGATCGCGTGCGCAGCGTGTCGCCGGGTTGCGCCGACAACGCCCAACGCGCCCAGAACCACGCCCAGCCAAGCCAACCCGTATCGACCCGTGAAGGCCAGACAAATCACCACGATGACGGCGGCGGAGGTTGCTATCGCGGCGCTGCGGGCGGCGTGGGGCGTGGCCATTGACGCCCATTCCATCGACAGCAGCACGCCCCCGACGCAAACCATCAGCAAAAACGGCAGGCGCCATAACGGGGCCGGCCAGCCGAACGCCCAAACAGCCCATAGCGCCGAAGACGCGAGAATGACCGCCGAAGTCGCCCGCGCGGCGAAATTTTTCCAATCAAAGGTTTTAGCTTGCGGCAAGAATGTCATCGATGGCGACGCCGCCAAATCGTCGTTGTCGGGTTTGGTACTCGTCTATAGCGGACCGCAAATGATCGGGCCCGTAATCGGGCCAGTAGACGTCCTGAAAAACCAGCTCGGCGTAGGCACATTCCCATAGCAAAAAATTTGACAGGCGACGTTCGCCGCTAGTGCGAATAATCAAATCCGGCGACGGGACCGCGGCGGTGGAGAGGTAGCGCCCAAACAGCGGCTCGGTCAGATCGTCTGAACCGGACTCACCCTTTTCCACGGCCGCCGCAAATCGTTTCGCGGCATCGACAATGTCGGCACGACCGCCATAGTTAAAGGCGACTTGCAGGTGAAATTTATCATTGTGCGCCGTCCGCGCCTCGGCGCTTTCGACAATGTCCAAAATGTCCTGCGCCAAGCCGGTGCGTCGCCCGACAATCCGCACCCTCACGCCGTCTCTGGCCAGCCGGCTAAGATCGCTATGAAAATAAGCCTTGAGCAGCCCCATTAATTCCGAGACTTCATGGGAGGGTCGGTTCCAATTTTCAGTGGAAAACCCGAACACCGTCAGACGTTTAATATTTAACCCCGCCGCGCCTTCAACGGTGCGTCGTAAGGCGGCCACCCCGGCCCGGTGTCCCATCGAACGCGGCAAACCCCGCTGTTTGGCCCACCGCCCGTTACCGTCCATAATGATCGCGACATGGAGACCCGAGGCGTCTCGCGGGTTGGCCCGTGACGCTATGGTGTCTCGCATGTCTGTCACGGGCGACATGACCGACCTCTCTATGCCGCCGAATCCGGAAATCGGATCATCTAAACCTGCATGATTTCTTGTTCTTTGGTTTTGAGCAGGTCGTCAATGCGGCGCACCGCCTCGTCGGTTATCTTTTGCACGTCCGCTTCTAAACGTTTTTGTTCATCCTGACTGATGACGGCGTCCTTTTCGGCTTTGCGCAGATCGTCCATTGCCTCGCGGCGCACATTACGGGCTGCGATTTTTTGCTGCTCGGCGTATTTCCCAGCGAGTTTGGCGAGATCGCGGCGTCGCTCTTCTGTTAGCGGCGGGACTGGAATGCGAAGATTCTGCCCCTCGACCACTGGATTTAAGCCAAGGCCGGCATTGCGGATCGCTTTTTCTACCGACACCACCAGCGCTTTGTCATAAATGCTGACGGTGATTGACCGCGGTTCCGGAACGGAAACCGACCCGAGTTGGTTGATCGCCATCCGCGATCCATAAGCTTCGACGTGGACCTGATCGAGCAGACCGGCAGACGCTCGGCCGGTGCGCAGTGAGCCGAACTCCTCTTTTAAAGCCAGAACAGCCTTGTCCATGCGGTCGCGATAGCGCGCTACGTCTGGTTTTTCGGCCGTAGCCATCGAGATTTCTCCCCTTACTTGATCAGACGGGACCCTTAAGGTCGCTGATCGTCGTGTAAACCCCGGCGCCGCTCAAAATTTTCAACAAATTACCCCGTTCGCGGATTGAAAACACGACGATCGGGATATGGTTGTCGCGCATCAGGCTTACCGCCGAGGTATCCATCACGCGCAGGTTTTTTGACAGCACGTCCTGATAGCTTACGTGACCGTAGCGCGTCGCCCCCGGCTCGGTTTTGGGATCGGCGGTATAAACACCATCGACGCTGGTGCCCTTAAACAGGGCATCGCAGCCCATTTCCGCGGCGCGCAACGCCGCGGGCGTGTCCGTGGTGAAATAGGGAGCGCCAAGACCGGCGGCGAAGATCACAACGCGTCCCTTTTCTAAATGCCGCAAGGCACGGCGTCGAATATAGGGTTCGCAAACCGCTTCCATCGGAATTGCCGACTGTACTCGCGTATCGACGCCACGTCGCTCCAAGGCGCTTTGGATCGCCAAAGCGTTCATGACCGTCGCCAGCATTCCCATATAGTCGGCGCTAACCCGTTCCATCCCCTTGCCCGCCAGAGCGACCCCGCGGAAAATATTGCCCGCGCCCACGACCAAACAGAGTTCGAAACCCGCCGCGACGACCGAGGCGATATCTTCTGCTACAGCGTCGAGCGTCGCCGGATCGATCCCAAACGGCGCATCCCCCATCAAGACCTCGCCGGAGACCTTTAACAGGATGCGTTTGTAAGGGGGATCAGGCTGCGACATCGGCGCTCCATCGACTCAAGTGGCGCACTATAAACCAAGCCGTGCGGGCTTGCGCCAGTCGGATACGTGACGCCCTGACGGTTTTCGTCGCTTCCTCTCAGATCGAGCCGGACCTTCGACAGCCAGAAACCCTACCTGCGGACAAGACGCCCACCCTTTTCGGGCCTCAACCTATCCGCCGGTCATGGCCGCGACTTCGGCGGCGAAGTCCCCGGCGTTTTTGTCAATGCCTTCGCCCAAGGCGAGGCGCACGAAACCCGATACCTTCACCGGCGAACCAAGCGTTTTGGCAGTTTGCGCCACCAACTCCTCAATGGTCATGCTCGCATCACGCACATAGGTTTGCTTGAGGAGGACCGCCTCTTCATAGAACTTGCGGATCCGCCCTTCGACCATTTTTTCCGCCACGGCGGGAGGTTTGCCGGACTCGATGGCTTGCTCGGTGAAGATCGCGCGTTCCCGCACCACGGCCGCCGGATCTAGATCGTCGACCGATAGCGACTGTGGGGAGGTCGCCGCGACGTGCAACGCGATATTGCGGCCCAAATCGCGTAGGGTCTCTTGGTCGCCCGCGCCTTCGACCGCGACGAGTACGCCTATCCGGCCCAGGTCCGGGGCGCCGGGAACCGCGCCGTGCACGTAGGCGCCAACCGCGCCCTGCGCAACGGCGAAGCAGGCAGATCGACGCAGCACCATATTTTCGCCGATGGTGGCGATCAGGTTGGTAATCATGGCGCTGATTGTTTCGCCGCCCACCACCGTTTCGGCACGCAATGCTTCGACATTGCCATCAACCGTTAAGGCCGCGGCCGCGATCTTGCGCGCCGTGGCCTGGAAACCGTCGTTGCGGGCGACGAAGTCGGTTTCCGCGTTCAGTTCGATGACGGCGGCGGTCATGCCCACGCCATCGCTGCGCGTGGCGAGAGCGACGACGCCTTCGGCGGCGACGCGGTCGGCCTTCTTGGCGGCCTTAGAAAGGCCCTTGGTGCGCAGCCAATCGACGGCGGCTTCCATATCGCCGGCCGTTTCCTGCAAGGCCTTTTTGCAGTCCATCATGCCAACGCCAGATTTATCGCGCAGGGCTTTGACGAGCGCCGCGGTGATCTCGGCCATAGCAGTATCTCCGGTCTAAACGAATATCAAAAGGCGAAGGATCAACCTTCGGCGACAACCTCGGCGGGGGCTGGTTCGCCGGCAGCCTCGGCGACGACCTCGGGCTCCGGCCCGACGGCGGCTTCGACGGGCACGCCCGTGAACGCCGCTTCCAGCTCCGGTTCCGGGGCGGCGGGCGCCTCAACCACCTCGGCGGGGGCCGGTCTGGCCGTGCTTTTGCGCAACGCCGGCTCGTCCGGTGCGATCTGAGCGCCGATATCCACCCCCATCGCCACTTGACCTTCGGTCAAGCCGTCCAAAACCGCGTCGGCGATCAAATCGCAATACAACTGCAGCGCCCGCGCGGCGTCGTCGTTGCCGGGGATCGGGAAACTGATGCCGACCGGATCGCAATTGGTGTCGAGAATCGCCACCACTGGGATATTCAGCTTGCGCGCTTCCAGGATGGCTATGCCCTCCTTATTGGTGTCGATCACGAACATTAGGTCGGGGATGCCGCCCATATCCTTGATGCCACCCAGCGCCAGTTCCAGCTTGTCGCGTTCGCGGTTAAGCTGCAGGAGCTCTTTTTTAGTGCGCCCCCCGGCTTCATGACTGTCCAACACCCCTTCTAGTTCGCGAAGACGAGCGATCGATCCGCTGATCGTGCGCCAATTCGTCAGGGTACCGCCAAGCCAACGGTGATTGACATAGTACTGAGCGCAACGTTTAGCCGCCACGGCGACGGGGTCGGAGGCCTGACGCTTGGTGCCGACGAACAGCACCCGACCGCCGGATGCCGCGACTTCACGCACCTTGACCAAGGCTTGGTGCAAGAGGGGCATGGTCTGCGACAGATCGATAACGTGGATATTGGCGCGCGCGCCAAAGATGTAGCGTTCCATCTTCGGATTCCACCGGTGTGTTTGGTGGCCGAAGTGCGCGCCGGCTTCCAGAAGCTGACGCATAGTGAACTCGGGTAGTGCCATGAACCTGTTTTCCTTCTTCCGGTTCGTGCCTCCGCGGAACAAACCTCCCTTGCGGGAGGACCGGAACGGAAATACACGGGGATTGACCCGCGCATCGCCGAACATTCCGCGTGCGTGATGAGGGGCGCTGATACGGGGTTAGGTCCGAGTATGCAAGGGGGTCGCTTGGAGCGCGGGCGCCCCGCCCGCGTCTCGCGACGTTAGGGCGTTTCTTCGGAGCGCTGACGTCCTCGTCCGCAGATCGCGCAAAGCGCGATAAAAATATCGCGGTGAGCATGAGGGTTGCCGAGATATCTCTTATCGCGCAGCGCGCGATCTGCGGACGAGGACGTCCGCGCTCCGAAGAGGGCCGTCGTCATCAACGTCTCGCCCCAAAAAAATCCCTCCAGAACATGTCGGGAACAATCTTACAAAATGTCAACCGCTCTTGGCCTTCGTCCGCGTTGTCGGCGTGGCGGCCAGGGGATCGTCGGGCCAGGAGTGCTTGGGGTAGCGGCCGCGCATATCTTTGACTACGTCCTTCCACGATCCGTTCCAAAAGCCCGGCAGATCGCGGGTCAGTTGCACTTCGCGCCGCGCCGGCGACAGCAACGCCAAGGTCAGGGGTGTTCCGGCGCCGACCGTGGGATGGATCGCCAAGCCGAATAGTTCTTGCGCCCGGATATCGACGCGCGGGCCGCCCGGCGCGGCGTAGTCGATCGCAGCGCGCGTACCCGTCGGCGCAGTCCAGTATTCCGGCGCCGCGGCCTCCAGGCGGTGCTGAAGGTTCCACGGGACGAGGTCGCGCACGGCGGCGGCGAGGGCTTGGTCGCTGATCGCCGACAACGATCGACATCCGATAAGCAACGGCGCCAACCAGTCGTCGAGATTTAGCGCCAAGGCGTCGTCCGAAAGGTCGGGCCAGGACGTTTCGGCGCCGCGCAGAAACGCGATCCGCGCGCGCAAACCGGCGCTCGCGGCGCCCCACGGCAGCGCGGGCAAACCCCGTCTCCGCACCTCGTCGGTCAGGGCCGCCGCGACGATCGCCGGATCGGGGTCGGCGATCACCCGTTCCTCGACGCTCAGAACGCCGAGTTTCAGCGTTCGCGTCAGACGCAGGGTTCCCGTCGACCCGGGTTCCAGGCGATCTTCGGTCGACATCAAAGCCCGTAATGTTCGGAGCGCCGCCGCAGTCAACGGCGCGGCCAGCAGGATTCGGTCGCGCGTCGCCCCGCCGCCCATATCGGCCACCGCCAACCACAGCTCGCGCGCTAGCGCTTCGGTGTCATCGACGAACACGCCGCGACCGCCGGCCAACTGAAACTGTCCGGCGGCGTCGCGCGCCTTGGCGACGCGGTCGGGGAAGGCGCGCGCCAAAATGAGGGCGTCGTCGATGGGCCCCGCGGTCGCCGTGGCCGGTCCCGCCAATTTCGCCAAACGCCCCGCGAGAGCGGCGGCGGCGCGGGCGCGCGGAGAGCCGTCGGCGGC